>CAZBMX010000018.1:0-10904 GCA_964493195.1 uncultured Pseudomonadales bacterium | reverse complement strand
AAGACATTTCCCAGATAACTAAAGAAAATACTTTGAATCACAATGAGCAGGTATTCGAATGGTTTAAGCGTAAAACTTGTTGAAGTTTTGGCTGCCAATGCCATGTATATCAGTGCTGGGATCAGAAACATGGCAAGATTATTTAGCTGTTGAGGGGTTTTGAGTACGTTGCTTTTCCGAACGCAGAGATACAAGGCTACTGAGCTGAGGAACATGAGTAGGCTGGCGAGGATCCAATGCATATGACCTGTGCAACATCCATAGTATACATCTTGTTGACGTTCAGACTGCTGAGCATCGAACAACAGAATGATCAAAGTATGTTCGCTATTCAATCCAAATCATATCTGTTTTTGATGATGTGGTGCATGTGGATTGACAAGTTTGAGAATAGAATTAACAAATCTCTGCTCTATCCAGCACAAACACCGTTGGGCACTTCCTTTTCTGGCTGAGCTAAAACTGGAGTAATACCGTTTGAATAGCCAATATCAAAGAGCATTCCTTCTGACATCTCTCCCATCATTTTTCGTGGCTCAAGGTTTACTATGAATAATGCTTGTTTTCCTTCAATTTCACCTTTGACGTCTTCGCGTTCTTTTTTCATTCCAACAAGGATGTTTCTTTTGAATTCACCAAAATCTACAGTCAGGCGAACCAGTTTATCCGAGCCTTCTACATCTTCTACTCTCTCTATTCTTCCCACACGAATGTCTAGTTTTTCTAAGTCGTCAAATGTAATGGTGGGTTTTACCGGTATATATTTCATATGGTGGAGACATTATACATTAGCCACATGTCTAGGATCAGATTTTTACTGGCAGAAATTGATTTTTTCATAGCCCGAATGTGCTACACCTTGATAGACATCAACTGTCCTTTGATCTCCCGGCCTGATGCTCTGTCCACTGAGCTACAGACACAAAAAAGCCCCTAGTATTTCCAACTTATCAGTTGGAAATACTAGGGGCGGTAAATCTAAACGCGGTACCACCCTAGTTTATGTTCTCCTTGGTATAAAAAATCCTGCAATTACTGCAGGAGCATTAGACAAGTGAGAATATCTCATTTGTTCAGAGCTCCGTTGCCGACACTCATAGTCGTATTTTACGGTGGACTTCCGTCGTGTTTGTGCCTTTCGGCTTTTTCACACGCAGCTCATCTATTGCGAAAGATTAAAACGCTTTTGATATTAACTTGTGTTGATACTATAACCAAAGATTGTTTGAAGTCAAATTCCGAATTCCTCAATTAAGAGTTTGGGTGTGCAAGGTTGCGTAAACAGAGTTTTAACGAACTTCTCCTTTTCAGTCGTGTTATCGTATACTTTTCTAAAGAAATCATAAGCTGTGTAATAGATGGGGGCGTATTTACCGAAAAGCTTATCTGTGGAAAAATCTAAAATATTTTTTCTCGCTTTAGTGGACACATTGTATTTCCTTAATTCTTGGTCGACTTCTTCTCTACTTTTGTTGTCATCAAAAAACATATAGGTAGAGAGGTTTTGTAAAGCAAATATTAGTCGATTGTAGTTCCACACCATCTGTTGTTCTAAATCTGACTTTTTGCTCTGGAAAATTGTATATACGCCCTCTGCAATTGCTTCACTTATAAAAGTTTGCGGACTGAAGGTAATCACAAGACCATGCTCTCCTCGACCCTGCTGTAACAATTTGTCTTTTTGCGAGAGTTCTGAGTGATGTCCACCGTAAGCTTCGTGAAAGGCTAGGTGATATAGATCAAAGTCAGTTAACTCAGCGTCAGTATTTATGCTCAATTTGGAAGAAAATGGAGCTAAGTGAGAATTAAAGGCACTCCACGGTTTGTTAGTAACTAAATCAAACGTAAATCCTAAGTCGGGAAAATCAGTAATGAACTGTGGTAGCAAGGATTTAACTTCTTGAATATGAGTTTCAAATCTAGAAAGTAGCGTTGTTTTTTTAATTTTTTGCTTTTTAAATACTTCCTGCCTGCTTAGTCCGAGAGCATTCTCTAAATTTTTAATATTTGACTCAATTTCGGCAATAATGTTAACCGATACTCGCTTTATAGTGAAACCATATGCATGTTTAGAAAATTCAGCGAATGAAATAGTAGAATCACTAAGTGCTTCAAGTTGAAAGATTAAACAATCAAATATTTCTTTAAGATATTGTTTTCTTCTTTGGTCGGCTTCAGATTCAATCAGTTGATGTGTTTCTTCAATAAGATTGGGAAGGGTGATTGTTGTAGGGAGATGTTCTTTAATTTTGGACTTTAAAGACCCTTCAATCCAAAGTTCTGAGACAAATCCAGGATGGGCGACATCTATGAAAAGAGCAGTTTTAATTATGTTAGTACTGACTTTGTCAATTTTCATTAATTAGATTTTAGCAGAGAAATGAAGAAATAAAGTTCCGTGGAAATTGTGTGAAGTTCAATATTCCTTGGTAGGATTAGCTGACAGGAATTTCAAGGTGTTATGGGGGTGGCATACCGGGTTTGAACCGGCGACCTTCGGGTCCACAACCCGACGCTCTAACCAACTGAGCTAATGCCACCATGCAATATCAGGTGGTATTATAACTCATTCTACGAGCAAGCAGAACGCCTTGCATTTTGGTGTCATTGTGATTACAATACACATTTGATACATATGAACACAAGTTTAGTTATCAGTATTCTTTTTACTCTCCCTGAAAACAGCGGAGTCTAGTTTCGTAGGAAAACAGAAACAGCACACTCCGCACACAGCGGAGTTTTTTGTATGTCAAACAAAGAACACGATCAAAACACAAGCATACACACTCAACTGGGATGCAAGCGAGCATATCATGCGTTGCTATATAGAATGTTAGCGGTGGTCAAAGAAATGCCTGCGGTGCGGGTATCGGCTTTTGTGTTTTTACAAGCCATGTTTGTACTTTCCCTATATGCTGGTAACTTTGTCTCGGATGCCCTTGAGGGTATTGACGCGATTACTTTTCCATGGGGAACCGTGTACTTCGAAGATGATCCAGAGCAATTTTTAGTTGAGCACGAAGAGTGTCATGTTGATCAAATCAGGGCTGAAGGTGCGCTGCAGTTCTATGTTCGCTACGCAACTGGAGATGCGTGCAAAATTGAAGTTGCCTGCGGGTATCCAGATGAAGGGCCAGACATATATGATCACCCAGCATGTGAATTGTATCCTCCTGGATATATTGCGCGGAGTGATTCTGCAACTTCATATAAACCGGGGAATGTAATGGCACAGGTTGCACACCTTAAACAAAATGTTTCAATAACAGGTATTCGATACTACGCTTCAGTCAGATAAGTGCGCCAAGTGTGACTCGAACACACGACCTACTGCTTAGAAGGCAGTTGCTCTATCCGGCTGAGCTATTGGCGCGCAGGCACTATTATAGCGCACAGGGGTTGTTTTTAGCAGGGAACGGGTGACAGCAGCATCACCTACTCGAACTGCAAAATGGACAATGTGTTGGTGAGCCCTGGTTTCTTCCAAAATGTACCGTGTACCAGCAGGACATTTTCGCCTGGGGCAGCAATATTGAGGCCGCGCAGCATCTCGAGAAGTTTGCCGGAACTTTCCAGCCTATCCCCATCTGGTAGTTCCACCACGTAGGGCGTGACACCGTATAACAAGCTGAGTGCACGATAAGTTTGCGCGTTGCTCGTCAAGGCAAACACGGGGATATGTGGGCGGAAGCGGGAGATTAGTCGGGCGGTCTCGCCAGTTTCTGTCAGGCAAACGATACTATCAATTTTGAGATTGTTGCTTTTGAGCTGCGAAATTTCTAGCAGTGATACGGCCGAGTGTGTGATGTACGACGCGGGGGTTGTGTCTGCGGTGGCAAGGGGTGCCGGGTGCGCATGTGGTTCATTGAACTCGACGATGATTTTTTGAGTGCCGACGGCCTCAACCGGGTATTTACCAATAGTGGTTTCTTCCGAGAGCATGACGGCGTCGGTTCCGTCGTACACTGCGTTGGCAACGTCGGACACCTCTGCGCGAGTCGGGCGGGGTTTTTCTACCATTGATTTCAACATTTGAGTGGCAGTGATCACTGGTCTGCCTGCTTCGCGAGACTTTTGGATGATTTGTTTTTGCCAATATGTCAGTTCTTGAAATGGCACTTCCACAGCCAGATCGCCGCGAGCGACCATAACTGCGTCGCTTTCTGCAATAATTTCATCCAAGTGGTCGAGCGCTGATTGATTCTCGATTTTGGCAATGATTGCTGCTGTGCAGGATCGTTTTTTTAGCTCGTCTCGCAAAATATGAATGTCTTTGGCGTCTCGGACAAACGATAATCCCACATACTCAATGAGGTGATGTACCGCATCCAACAACACAATATCTTGGGGAATGAGCGAGGGCATATCAATGATTGCACCGGGAGTATTAAGCGTTTTGCGATTGCCAACAGTGAACGAGCCCTGTGATGCTGCATGAATTTCCGTGCCCAAGTTTTTGGTGACCAAAAACTCGCCCAGTCCGTCATCAATCAGAATTGAATGACCTTCATGCAGTGCGTCTACCACAATTTGTGGAATCATGGGGGTGCGGGGATCGGTTGCGTTCTGATTGGCGGTAAAAGTGACAACTTCACCCTCAGTCACCGCAAAGCCTTCGCCTCCTGGAATGGTGATGCGAATTTCTGGTCCCTGTAGATCGAGCAGGATGGCAACTGGGGTTTTGAGTCGATCGGCGACGGCGCGCACTCGGTTAATGCGTTCGGTGTGCCACTCGGCCGTTCCGTGTTTGGTGTTGAATCGGGCGACATTCATGCCAGAATGAATGAGCTGCTCGATAATTGTTTCAGTTTCAGTGGCTGGACCAATGGTGGCCACTATTTTGGTTGCTTTTGACATAGATACTAATTATTGCCCCATCTGCACTCTGGCGCAAGACTGAATCCCCTAGTCCCTGGTTTGTACTTGTCAATGCCTGCCAGTTGCGGTAGTGTGGAGTCCTGATTACACAGTAATAGAAAGTCACTATGAACGATGACGCACTTACTCCTGATCAAGCTGCAGCAGCTGCTTTGGGACAAACGCCCAACCCTGTCAAGTCTTCCGCCCCACAGGCTAAGACAGGCGATGATGAGGTTGATGCTTCCAACGAATTAGCGCAGACACTCAGTTACCTGCAAGGGATTATTGAGCGCAATGCTGAACAGCTCAGTCGATTGTCCGACGAGCTCAAGGAGCAGCGCGACAGTCTGCGCAGTGTGTACGAGAACGACGCACAACTGACAACGGTGGAAGAAGAAGCGCAAGTCGCTAGCCAAAAAGTTAAAGAGCGCAAGGCACAGGTCAAGTCAAGCGCGCAAGTCATGACCTTGGCAAACAAAATTGCGGAGATCAACGAACAGAAAAAAGAGATTGAGGAAACATTGAGCAACCACTTGCTGAACTATTACCAGCTCACCAACTCGACAAGTTTTGACACCAGCGATGGTGATCAGTGGGAGTTTAATATCAAGGCACGAGTGAAGCCGAGGAAAAGTAAGAGCGAGTAAGCACATATGCCAAAAGCTCGGGTTGAACATCTGGACGCAACAGATTGGAAAGTGTACCGAGATATCCGCTTGCAAGGATTATCTGAAGAGCCACAAGCATTTTTGCGCTCAGGTGCCGAAGAGCTGGCGTTCCCGCAGGAGAAATGGATTGAACGGGTAAATAATCCATACACGTTGGTCGCGTTTATTGAAGATGAACCCGTTGGTACAGTGGGTGCTTTTGTAACCGAGGGTGCAACCGGTGATGTTGCCACCATCGTTGGTATGTTTGTTGCCAAGCAACACCGAGGAAGTGGGATTGGCAAGGCGCTGCTTGGTGCGGTGCTGGAAAAATTACATCAGAATAAGACAATTGTTGCCGTACAACTATCGGTCAACTCGCAACAATTGGCTGCGGTTAATTTGTATGGTTCGCTTGGTTTTATGATCGTGGGAGAAAAAGAAGCGGTTATGGGTGACGGCAACTTGCACATTGAACTTGTGATGCGCTTAGATTTTTAGGTAGTTTGTGTCATAAAAAAACACTCCCAGTTAGAGAGTGTTTTTTATTTTTGTAACAAAATTAACCGGCCAACCGCTCGTTGATTCTCTGCAGCGCGGCTGGAGAAATATTTTTGGTTCGCTTGAGCACGCGAGCGCGTCTGCGCAAACGGGTCATTTGAATTTTCTTTTCAGCGCGAACTTGAGACGGTTTCTTGAAGTATCGACGATCTTTGGCTTTCTGAACGATATCAGTAGTAGCGATCGCTTTCTTAAACTTCTTGATCACGTCGTTGGTGTTATCACTACCTTGGGCTTTAACAATTATTGCCATGCGTCATCACCTCGATTCTCTGGTGCCGTGTACATTCTCAGCATCCGCCCGGCGCAGCGGAAGGGTTGTATTATAACATTATTCATCTCGAAGTGCTGCAGCTAGTTGGGCAAGTTGGGCGTCATCCGCTCTCTTAGAGTCATTGGACGCGATATACCCCGGATAGCGCTCAAAGTAAGTATCAATGTGCCCGCTTTCCATAGGCTGCCATTCCGCGCGCCCGCCAGTGCCGTGCAACGGGTAGAGCTTGGCATGCAAGTGGTCAACACCAAAGCCCTCAAACACTACGCCGCACCGACCTACATCTGCAAAGTGGGCATCGAGTTTTTTGGCAACTATTTGCGCTGCCGCCATGAGCTCTGCAATCACGGTAGGATTTTGGTCAAACACATAGCTGGAGTAGTGCTGTCTGGGAATTACGACGGTAACCCCTTCCATGTTGGGAAAAATGCTCAGGAACGCGAGATGTGTGTCATTTGACCACACTTCGTGGCAAGGAATCGTGCCTGCAGCAATGTTGCAAAAAAGACAATCAGATTGTGGCATCAGGCCTTTCTGTTAGCGGTAAGTTTGCTTGACTAGGTCAATGACTTGTTGCAAGGTCAGGGGGCTTGGTTGCTGGTTGTCGGACTTGCGCGAGCCATTGAGCAGCATCTTGCCGCTCGGGTGATAAAACCAGTAGCCGGTTTGATCAATCTCGCTGATCCGCTCACTCAGTTTTTGTAGATCAATGGGGCAGTCAGGTCGGCACTTAATGCGGATAATGCCCTCATCAGGATCTTTGCGAATCACCAGCATGTATCCTTGGCGCTGGGCGACTTTGAGCGTGTCGTCATTGTTGGTTTCAATGCCAAGGCATTTACCAAAGGACATCTCAAACGGTACTGCCCGCTCCTCTAGGATTGTGAGCGCTGAAAAATGTTGATGTAGCACTGCATACGCACTATCCAAACACTGCATGCCAAAATGCAGCTGCGACTCGTCCGTGTGCAGTTCCTGAAACTCCAGCCCACGAATCAACTCGTGAATCATAAAGAAGTAGCGTGGATGTGCTGCATCCGGCCAATAAATTTCACCGAAGTGATCAATATCTGTGGTGTAGGCCACGATAGCTTGGAGTGCTTTGTTGTCCAGCAGTTCCGGATGAATGTGGCAGACATGATCGTATACAAGCGAAGTCGCGCAGGTGTCTCTGCGTCCCATACCTGGTTGATGGTGATCAAATGGTCCACCACCCGTGTCTACATACGTAGTGGTGTCAGGCTCTGCTTGCAGTTGGGTAAGATCCTCGGGAGAAAGTTGGCTACCGGGATTGGTAAACGCGACTTTAGCAGTGCCAAAGTGCTGAGTGTCAAATCGCTTGAGTACCCACACTGCGCCAATTGCGTCTAAATCTGGAGCATGGTGGGTTACAATTAGCCTGCGGTCTTGCATGGTGGCAGTATAGCATGGGAGAATGATGTGCTACAGCTCACTACACTTAAATTCTTATGGGTGAAAAACCGATACCTGAGGATATACAGATCAAACGTGAAAAATTTCTTGCTAGATGGCATGCGGTTGTCGTAACAGGGTTTTTGGGCACTGGAATGCAGAGTGATGTATATGCGATACAGAAATTGCATTCTGCAGCGGATCGCTTGAAAAGCACAAGTGCTCTCAAAGTTTATACAGGTGAGTATTCAAAAAGCAGGCCATTAGTAAGAAGGAGCTTTGAGTTGCATAGATTACTCAAGAAGCATGGGATTCCAACATTCGATTACTTGAATGCAGTACGGGTAAGAAACAAAGACTCAATCCAAGCAGGTTTAGAAGTACCGAATTTGGCATTGGATGGTGCTGTAGTAATTTCTTCGAACAGCCTCACGGATTTAAGGCATGCTGATGCAGATGTCTTGCTACAAATTGCAAAAGTCGATTTAGAAAATCTTGGACGGCAAATTGAACAGATTGCTAGGCGTTGCGCCTATCTTGGTTTAGCAGTAGCCACACATGTGTACATGATCGTCGTTCAGCGCGATGGTTCAGCAGAGGTTATTGTGGGTGACCTAGAATCATTCTTTACCATGCCGACAGAAAAAGCGTTGGATTATAACTTGCGGGATGCAAAAATTGTTAGCACCTATCCAAGAATAATTTTGGAACCAACAGGTGAGCCCACCGCAGCCACCGTAATTGGTTAGTTGCAGTGGGCTTTCCTCACCGGATGTATTGGGTACTATAGCGTATGACCCTGAAAAGGACAGTCGCAAAAAGGCGCGATGTTGGGGAGTATAGATTTTCTACCAGAGTAAAAATTAATTATTATATGGGGTAAGAAAGTACATATTGCTTACATCGCGGAGGCAAATTGGTCGTGACGCTCAACGAGTCGTAGGGAATATATGTATACTACGTATAGACAACAACAAAATTATGAAGACTGATGTATTTGAAGACAGACGTTTGATGGCGGTAAAACTAGGTCTGCCTGGCTGGTTACTTAAACACGATTTTCATTCCCATCCTAACATCAATTGGTTAAAGCAGTTGGTAGAAGCACGTGATTTGCTGAATGAAAAAGAGCGCGAAGCACGTTCTGTAGGCGTATGGGCAGGAGGCTACTTCTCTGTTGTACTTGCATATGGAGAAATCGATGACAAGGCTGTTGTAGAAAAGATTTTACTGCCACCATCTACAGAACCATTGCCCCTACTTTCGCACATGAATGACGTTATTTCGGGAAGTTCAACTGTTGAATCATTTCTAGAAGTCTTTTCAAGCGACGAGATGGAGTCGCAGATGAGAAGATCAGCGAAGAATCTGCACAATGTTTTTGGAGAGATTATTATGAGGCACTTAGTAAGTGCAGAATCTAGACAATGTTTACCCAAACTATTTGGAGTAGTTTTAGCTAGGCCGGATGAGTATATTCCCTTAACTTTTTCAGAAATGACTGATCAGAGTATGTCTCAGCAACTTGCTCAAGTTGCAAACGCAGTGCTAAGTAGAGAATCAATCAGCGATTGCGGAATTTTGCTAGAGCAGATACCGACCGATTCATCTGAGGATACATTGCCACTCTATGAGTTAGCTCAAAAACAAGCATGCAGCAAATCAGAATTGACAGAGCTGTGTGCCCGCCACCTACGATATGTTGCAGAGGCATTTTCGAAAGGTGTTACGGATAGAGATAAATGTCAGTGGGAAATATTTCGCTCAGAGGACGGAACACTGCAAATAAAGACATATGATCTTGGCACGCAAGGGGCAATAGATCAGCTGGGTATGGATCGGTATAGAAATATCACGCAGTCACTAATTGATTCCGTCGTTCTGCATAAAGTGGATGCGTTATTGCAAAAGATTACTGAGTATGTTGCTTCAACTGATAAACTAGCTGCGCAAAAACAAACAGCACTGATCCAATTATCAGCACTTAAGTCATTGATATTTTTTAGAAGATCTGAGGTTGTAGTAGAAAAGGATGTGGCGCGTATGGTTTCATCAAGCCTTTTGTCTTTGTTTGCCAGATTCGAGATTGAACAAGCTGCAGATACAGCTCGTTTTAAGTTCACTTATCTACCAAAAAACGTTACAGATAACATGATAGAGGAAGGTGTAAAACTAACTCAAGAAGAAATCCATCAGCTCAAGATAAGGACAGTGGATACGCTTTTTCAGGAGTACGAAACACTTGAAAGTACGAAACAACTCGCTGCAGTTTGGAAATATGTACTCAGAACAGCAGTCAGGACAAACTGGGATACTACTGAAGTTTTGATGGCTTATATTGCCGGTTTGGAGGCGATTTCAACAGAAAATCCGAGCGCTTTAGCTCATTTATCTGCGGCAAGGGAGGCTGTGCAGCCCAGAGCTAGGGCAGCTACAGTGCCGGAATTGCCACCTAAACCACTACCAAAACCACAAATTGTGCAAACAGTGACAAGCATGCCGATTGCACCTGTTGTAAGTATTGAGCCCAGCAAAGCTGAAGTCACTTTACATCCTGATAATAATCATACTACGGTACTAAATGCAGCAGCAGAGATTCTAGAACGTATTCAATCAAAAACTTATTCTGCTTTAGATTTCAGCCAACTTGATCAGATGTTGGTTGACAATTTAGATATTTTTCACAACTTTGATGCTATGTTAAGGCTAATCGGCGTGGAGATCTTAATCAATCAAAATGCAAGTACTGAGTCAGAATATCAGTTCAAATCATCTCTCTTTTTTCAAAGAATCGTTGGTGACCAGCAAATGTTGTTTCCACTCCGCGATGAACAAAATTATTTGCTAGTTAAATCAGTTGAAGCGTATAGACGAGCATCATCAAAGGTGGGCAAAATTTACGAATTATACAAACAATCGTTGCAACACCAAATTCAGTATTTACTGTTGCTATTACCCGAAGCCCCGGCAATTCAGGTTTATTCTGCAAGTAATTTTTTCAATCTAATAGCTGTGCAGCATCCAACGGGAAATGTAGTATCGGAAACAATCTTGCGGGAGACAGTATCATTTCTGCAAGCAAAAGCACTTCTCGGGAAGTACGAGGTCGATAAGGTTGCACTTGTATGGAGTACAACATATGACTTACT
>CAZBMX010000017.1:0-11966 GCA_964493195.1 uncultured Pseudomonadales bacterium | reverse complement strand
TTTGCTACTCTGTCCAATACAGTCACATAATAGAAACCCATAACTCTACAACCGCAACAAGTGTTTATTGGCATCAAACAGTTTTTGAGTCAGTACCCCCTTGTTCACTAACTCCTGCAGCGACGCATACGGCCGTTGTGACACGATGTCTGCTGCTCTCTTATCTCCAATACCAGCTAGAGACTCGAGCTCTTTGAGAGATGCTGAATTGACGAACACCAACTGCTCGCTGGGCTCCTGAGCGGGAGCTGAATCAATGAGATCAATAAAGGGAATAAATACTTTGTCGCCATCAGATAGTTGCTGGGCGAGATTGAGCTGCTCTGCCACCACAACCAGATCAGCCTCTGGGGAGAATCCACCTGCCGCAGCAAGCGCATCGCTACCCCGGCTATTACTAGGAATTTGATAGACACCTGGCCTTACTGCTGCACCAGAGACATCTACAGTAATGAATGTGCTGGCTGGCAGCTCAGGACAAGTGGGTTGCTGAACGTTTGTCGCAACAGCTACAGTTTCAGTTGCATGCACACCCATCCAGACCCCCACAACTCCAAAAGCAAGACCTGCGACGATAGCGCCATATGCAGCTGCACGCGCCCACGGCCAGGCACACCAGGCGCGAAATAACTTGGATGCTGTTTGCAACACAGACGATTCATCAAACATATAGTTTGACTGTACCTGCACATTCGGACACGAAGCGTAGCGTTTTGCGCGCAAATATTAGCCAACCAACACAAAGTTGATCACTTTGCCAGGGACGTAGATTCGGCGAGCGACTGTTTTGCCAGATATATACCGCTGAATAGTCGGATCGGATTCTGCCAATTGCATCATCACTGACTCATCGGAAATCTGGCTAGCCGCAACTTCCAACTCAGCACGAACCTTACCATTGACCTGCAGAGCAATCTTTATCTGATCCTCCACCGCCAGCTCTGGATCAAAACTTGGCCAGTTTGCCTGGTGAACAGTTGCGTCTGGGGTTTCCCCAATCTGGTGATACAATTCCTCTGCCATAAATGGTGCAAATGGAGCCAACAGCTTGATCACCGACACGCGTTCTGAGACAGACAGAACTTGACCTGATCTCACCGAGGATTCCCAGAGATTGGTCAACTCCATCAGAGCTGCAATGGCAGTATTAAACTTGAGTTTAGGAATATCATCACTAACTTTCTGAATGGTCTGGTGCAGCTTGCGTTGCGTCTGGATAGTAGCAGCCTGCTCCCCGCTGTCAGCAGCACCATCTAGACTTATCAGCCGGTACATGCGCTGCAAGAACTTGTACACGCCAATAACTGCACGCACATCCCAAGGCTTGTCTGATTCCAATGGACCCATAAACATTTCGTAGACCCGCAACGTATCGGCGCCAAACTTTTCGATTATCTCGTCTGGATTGATAACGTTGCCTTTGCTCTTGCTCATCTTGCGCCCATCTGGACCAAGGATCATGCCCTGGTGACGCATCTTCATGAATGGTTCATCAAAATCCAGCAGTCCTTCATCGCGCAAGAACTTAGTAAAGAACCGAGCATACAACAAGTGCAATACGATGTGCTCTGGGCCGATCATGTAGAGATCAACTGGCAGCCACTTTTTGATTTGTTCAGGTCGAGCCAGCATGTCTGGATTCCGAGAATCGACGTAGCGCAGGAAGTACCAGCTGGAGTCAACAAAAGTGTCCATGGTGTCAAACTCAGGACGCCAGCCTTTGCCGTACAATCGCTCGGTTCTCTCGACAAACTCTTTCGAGGAGCGCAGTGGTGACTCACCCGTTGGCTTAAAGTCAACATCTGTCGGTAACAACCATGGTAGGTGTTCTTCCTTGACTGGATGGGCTTTTCCTTCTGGATCATAGACGACTGGAATCGGCGCACCCCAGTATCGCTGGCGACTAATCAGCCAGTCACGTAGTTTGTAGGTGGTCTGCCATTGCGCAAACCCCTGCGCACACATCCAGTCGGCCATCCGCTCCTTGCCCTCACCCCAGGCTGCTAGACCATCAAATTGCGCTGAATTGACCAAAGCGCCTTCACCCTCGAACGGTTGCTGCCCCGCTTTGACGGCTGCATCCAGCTCAGGATCTGTATAAGAAACAACTTGCCTGATCGGCAGGCCAAATTTCTTGGCAAAATCAAAGTCCCGCTCATCGTGGGCTGGCACGCCCATCACCACACCAGTACCTACCCCCGCAAGTACATAATCAGCAATCCACAATGCGATCTGTTCGCCATTAACTGGATTCACCAGGAGCAGGCCGGTATCTACGCCCGATTTGTCTTTAGTGCCAATCTGTCGCTCCTCTTCGGTCTTGTGTGATGCTGCCTCGAGGTACTCTTCCACGGCTGCTTTTTTGTCTGCTGCAACGTGTTTGAGCAACTCGAATTCTTTGAACTTCTCAGGTGAAATCACGACGAATGTCACGCCAAAAACGGTTTCCCAAAACTTCGTCCACACGCGCAACGTTTGCTTGGATGCAGGGTGAGTAAAATCTATACTCAGGCCTTTTGACTTGCCAATCCAGTTTAACTGCTGCTGCTTGGTGGCTGCTGGCCAATCGACGCTGTCCAAACCTGCGATTAACTCATCGCGGTACTGTGTAATCTTGAAGTACCACTGCTCGAGCTCCTTCTGGACTACTGAGCTACCACAACGCTCGCACTCTCCATTGACCACCTGCTCATTTGCCAGCACAGTCTGGCACGAGGGACACCAGTTTACCATTCCGCCGGCTCGATAGGCCAAGCCTTTTTGAAACAACTGCAAAAATATCCATTGCGTCCATTTGTAGTACTCTGGGTGACTGGTCGCGATTTCATTGGCCCAATCGTACGAAATACCAATACGCCTAATCTGACGGCGAAATGTATTGATGGCATCAACAGTAGTTTTTGCAGGTGGCACGCCGGTCTTGATAGCATAGTTCTCTGCAGGCAAACCAAACGCGTCCCAGCCAACTGGAAAAAAAACCTGCTTGCCATGCATCCGGTGGTAGCGCGCTAAAATATCCAAGGCGGTCTTGCTCTCCACATGACCTACATGTAGGCCACTGCCTGAAGGATACGCAAACGCAAACAACAAGAAGATCGCCTGAGCGGGATCGTCGATTACCTGCGTTTCCGATTGCTGAAACAGCCCCTGCTCCTCCCAAGCCTGTTGCCACTTGGGCTCAGCGGTAATTGGATCATAGTTTTTTGCCATATAGTTCCTCGTGTTCCGTATATTGTGATGCATGATTGAGTACAAAAAAAGCCCCGGGGCGGGGCGTCTTTTCAAATCAGCACTCCCGCTCCACTAGATATTGTGGCAAAGCAGAAGGAGTGATCTGAAACTCAACGTGCAATCCATACTGGGAATAGTATACCATAGAGTTACTGTTGTATGACCAGACTGTCCACTAAACGCGAAGAGTTACTTTCAATATTAGCCATCTTGGTGGCGTTTACTGCCGTGTTTGGCTGGTTGGCTGTGCCGAGACTGCAGGAGTATGCTTTGCAGGCATTTGCAGGTGCGCTCGTGCTCTTTTTTCTGACCAAACGTCTGCAAAATGCACACCTCTGGCATGTGTTGCCGCATACACATTCGCCAGAGTTGGGGTTGGTGACCTTTGCATTTTATCTCCTGATTGGCGCTACGGGCAACTTGAGCTCTCCCCTGCTGCCACTCAGTTTTGTTCACACATTCATTGTCGTCTTTACGGCAGGACCATACAGCGCCATCGCCACTACCGCGGGAGCATTTGTATTCCACTGGTACCAAGCCGGTGAAATCTCAGGTGCAGAAGCAATTAGCTTGAGTATTATTCCCATACTCCTGTTTTTCTTTCTGTTTGCCCGCCGGCAGTACGATGCACTGCGGCATGAAGAACGTGCATTACTGACACAACTCATTGAACAACAAAAATCATGACCACTCGAAGAAGTCTCTGGATACCGCTGCTGCTCGCCACAGCCCTGTTTGCCGGCACCACAAGCCTGGCACTGGCAGAGCGCCTCGAGTCAGATTCGTATGTCATTCAGTTCGGCAACTTCAACGTCACTTCGGGAGAGAAATCGTCAGCCAGCTACTCGGTTACGGACACGGTCGGCCAAGTGGGTGCAGGCCCCTATGGTGAGTACGGCACGAGTAGTTACTTTGTCGGTGGTGGTTTCCAGTACATTTACCAGATTGATCGATTTAGTTTTACCATATCTGATCTTACAATTGCGCTCGGCCAACTTACTCCTGGCAGTCACAGTACAGACAGCAACACCCTCACCATCACCACCAGAGGTGCAGGTGGATACACGGTGTACGCTTACGAACGGGAGCCGCTTTCTCAAGTAAACGGCAGCGCCAGCATCCCCAACACCACCTGTGATGCCGGAACCTGCTCATACACCAGTGCGGGTGTGTGGTCGAATCAGAACATAGCTGGTTTTGGCTACAACATGTCTGGTCATGACGTGCCCGCGGCCTTCGTTAACGGAACCTATTACAAAGCCTTCGCCGATGACTCTCAGGCACAAGCCATGCAGGCGGTCATGTCTTCGGCAAACATTGCCAGCAGCAGGCAAGCAACGGTCACCTACAAGGCTGGGGTGAGTGGATCACAAGCTGCTGGACTCTATGAAACGGATATCATATTTGTTGCAGTACCGGGATTCTAAATCATGAACCACATCTTAAATAAACGTCTATTGCTCTGCGCTGTCGTGGTCGCATTCTTGTCTGCACCATCCGCAGCGCTGAGTCAGACCACCCAACCAGACCGTTTTTCCCTCGAGGTATCTCCGCCCGTCAAGTACATTCAGATCAAGCCAGGCTCCAAACTCAGCCACACCATTACACTCAAAAATATTGGCGCATACGCCCTTGAGGTATCTCCCCTAGTGGTAGACTTTACCTCTGACGGCGAGACAAATATACCGATACTGCAAGACTCCACTAGCTTCCAGTACATCGAAATTCCCAAAGGTGGATGGCCAACCCTTCCGCTGAAGCCAAATCAGACTGCTCAACTTACTCTCAACTTTGTCGTGCCGGCGGACGCCGTAGAGCGCGAGTATCCGCTGACCGTGTTGTTTAATCAGCGCTCACTTGACCAAATCGGCAATGGCTCCAGGGTCAGCGGAGCCGTGGGCAGCAACCTGATCGTGTTGATCTCCAACAAAAACAAGCCTGCGGCAGACTTGAGCATTACCAGCACCGGCATTTTCCCCCTACTTGATACCTTTAGCACACTCACAATTGACCCGCTCATCACCAACAACGGCTTCTCCGCTCAACCAATTCACGGTACAGTTACGATCCGTAACTGGCGTGGCAGCGAACTTACCAAGTTTACACTCTTTCCAGATGTGGTGTTGGGTGGCAGCAGCAGACGTGCTCGAGGAACTGCGCCTGCAACCGACAGTTCTTCCCCGCCAGAGCCCCAAGAAATGAGCTATAAACCCGGTTGGTTACTCGGTTTATACCAGGTCGACATTCAAATCATGACCATAGAACCTGGCACAGAAGATGCGCCCGTATATGTACCACTCGCCAGCCAGCGCCAGTCTGTTGTTGCACTACCCTATGTTGTAGTCATCGTGCTGCTAGTTAGTATCATGCTAGCTCTCACATATGCTGCTCTCTCGAGGAAGCAAGTGACAATATAACTGACATTGTGACGAACTCCCTGTTGTCTCGACAAACAAACCAAAGTACACTGAGATATTACACCAAAAGTAGACGATGCCAAGCTTCATGGCGCTAACCAAAACCAAAGCAAAACAAAAAGTACTCACCAGCCTTGTTATTCTCGGCTGTCTTGTGGTCGTCGGAGGTCATGTCGAAAAAAGCCAATCAGCTAATCTGACGAACGCATCTGTCACAATGGCCAACTCACGCCTCTCCTTCTCTGGTGCGCTGGCAGCAGGCAACACTGCGGGCAGTTCTAGTGTAACTATCGCCACAAGCAGTTGGCCGTCGATCACTACAGCGCAGCTGGTCTATGGCGAGACAGTCCTGATTGGTGAAGCTGGCAGTCTGGGATCGTATACCGTCACAGAAGTTTCTGATGCAGACACGTTTAGTGTTACACCCGTACTTGCCAGTGGCGACGCGGACAGTGGCGACAATGTTATTGCCACCAGCTCCGGTAATCTACGCGTTCGTTTTACTACTGCAAACGCAATCGCAAATGGTCGATTCAGAATTCTTATTCCGGCACTGGCAAGTGACACCAACGCAGCCGATGGCCTTCCCGACCAATCATATTTCGACTTTGGCAGTAGCGCACCCACCGTCACCTGCCCCAGCGACATATCTGGGTATGACTTCGTTGCTGGAACAGCTACTGCCTCCGCCATTACTATCTCGGGCACTGATTACCATGCCTATGAGTGTGCCTATTCCGGCAACGGCGCAATTGGGAGCGCATTCGATGGCACCACAAACGATTACATTCAGATCAGCAACATCATTAATCCGGCTCCATCTGGCAGTCACACCACAGGCACAGCAGACTCTTACAACATCATCATTCAACACATCAACAGCAGTTTTGCAGTGGCAGACTCAGTCACTACAGCAGTGGGTGTAATCGAGGCAGTTCGCGTAACTGCGTCAGTTGCACCACAAATTTCATTCACCATCGCAGGTGTTTCTAGCAGCACTAGCACTTGCGGCATCACGACAAGTGTTACCACAACCGCTAGCACTGTTCCTCTAGGCGAGCTCTCTATCGGCAGCTTCACTCATGCCGCACAGACACTGACTGTGTCGACGAATGCCACAAACGGCTACGCCGTTACAGCTATCGAAAATGATCAGCTCGGCTTGGATGGTGGCACTTGCACAGGTGATAACACTGGTGCGGATTGTATTCGCGACACCGCTGGCAACAATTCACTCATGAGCCACACCACTTCGGATGAGTGGACAAGCACTAGTGTAAAAGGCTTCGGCTACAGCTTGCACAACAGCGATGCTGCCTCAATTGCCTTCCAATACACAACCGCAACCGGCAACTGCACCGGCACGTACTGTGCCCGCCAGTTTGCTGATGCTGAAGATAGTCAAAGTCCGGTAACCTTGTTTAGCAGCTCCACTGTTGCAGACAGTCAAAACGTCAACGTCTGCTACAAAGCAATCATTTCCTCAACACAGTCAGCCGGTGCATATGATAACTACATCACGTACACAGCTACTGCGACATTTTAGATAACTGGCACCAATAAAAAACTATGCATGTTTCTGCCCAAACACTCCGCAACATCACTCTCGCCACTCTATATCTGGTATGCACTGGCGCTGGACTCATACTCAGCAGTCAGGTGTCTGCCCAAGAAGCTGCCGAGCTTTCAGCAGCCACTGAAGTTACTCTGACAGCGATACCTCCTCGGCTGGGAGACGATGGCTCGCTGCTTCTTAAACCAGGCGAAAAGACACAAGTTCAGTTGCAAGTAAAAAATACTTCAGCGCGGGCAGTCCGGATTCAGTCCCAAATCTCTGACTTTATCATCGGGGACGACGGTGAAACGCCGTTACCAGTAAGCGATGCTGTTTCCAACCGTTGGAGTCTGGCATCATGGATGATGATTGCACCAAACTCACAAACGATTGGCCCCAACCAAACCGTTGGTCTCACAGCCCTCATCGAGGTTCCGTCTGATGCCCTCCCCGGGGGTCACTACGCCATGATCACGCACGAACCTACCACCGAGACTGGTGAGTCACTCGTCGTGCAAACGCAACAAACCGCTGACCCAGATTCAGCTTCGGCGATTAGTCAAAAAGTTGGCACTCTGGTGTACTTGACGGTAGATGGACCAATCAATGAAGAAGCTTATGTCCGTAACTTCCAGTTTCGCAACTTCTCTGAATATGGACCCGTCCCGTTTAGCTTCTTGGTTGAAAACCAATCAGACATTCATATTCGCCCGCAGATTGGCATTGATATCTACAATGTGTTCGGGCAAAAAGTTGACTCGATCTCACTTGAGACAAAAAACGTGTTCCCATTTATGAACCGTCAATTTGAGGGAACTTGGAATCGTATCTGGGGTTGGGGCTACTATCGCGCCCAACTAACCATGAGCTTCGGAGCTCAGGGCTCTGTAGTTCTGGCAAACACCAACTTCTGGCTGATCCCCCTAAAGTTGCTCTTGGCGGTATTGATCACACTGCTGACTGTTATTGCTATGGGTATCACAATCCGCAGGCACATGCTGCACCGCGCTTCTCAGTCTAAAGAGCGAATTGAGATGCTTGAGAAAAAACTGACCGACCTGCAACAGGATCAGCTCAAGCGATATGAAGATTAATGCGTTATCTCGGCCGGCTGTATACATTTTGTCTGCGGTTTTTCTAAGCAGCATTTGGTTGTTTTGTGCACCACTCACCGTGTTTTCCCAAGTATCTCACAGCTCAACAGTCACTGCGTTGGTCCCAGATAACATCCCTCCCTCTACGCCAATTCTGATTTCACCTACAAACGGCAGCACAATTAACACTGCTACTCCAACCTTCGTCTGGCAAGCCAGCACTGATAACGTAGCCATGGACTCATACACCCTGACCGTTGATGGAAACATCCTGTTTGCAGATATCCCACTTACATCCATCAGCAACAGTCAATATGTGCTGACATACAATAGCTCTGACAGCACATATAGTCTTACACCGGTAGATCCGCTGACTAACGGGACGCACACCTGGAAAATAACCGCTTTTGATACTTCCGACAACTCAACTGACTCCGTCACCTGGACGTTTACCATCGATACTCAAGCTCCCACGTTTGTGATTACTCAAATCGGCAATCAATCTGTCTCGATATCATCACAGGACGTCAGCACAATTCCCACCTCCCCAATTATGCTGCCAGACAACGAACCACTCATCGCTGGTACCGGTGAGGTGGGTGCAGAAGTCGTGATGACCGTCACCATTCCTGGAGAACCTACGCAAACATACACGTTCACCATCGATTCTGGTGGTACCTGGTCAGTACAACTCGGCGTCCTGCCCAGAGGGGTGACCATGTATCTAAGCTTTACAATCACAGATGCAGCAGGCAATGTGAGTGTGTTGCAAAATGTGCCGTTTCAGATTGAAGCCATCGTCATTGTGTTCCCTCCTGTAGCATCTCCAGTCAGTTCGCCAGGATCAACCGGAATTGCTTCACCTGTGCCAAGCCCAATCATTGCCATTACCGTCACACCCCCCAGAGAAACAGTGATACGCATAGTTGACCGAATTGCGCAACAGTTACCACCAATTATTCGAAACATTATTGAAGCGCTCCCCGAAGAACTGCGAGCCGCTATCTCTGAACCAATTCGAATCGTCGCGCCTATCTCTGCACTAGTAGCAACAGCGGCTCTTCCAACTCTCAGTTTACTCAATCTACTCCTCGAGTTTGGTGGTCAACTCAGTTGGCAGTTACTCGTGAAGATTCTGCAGGCACTTGGCTTACTGCCACCCAGCGAACCCCAGGGCCTAGTATTTGACTCCGACAGCTATGAGCCGGTCTCTTACGCACTCCTTACCATCCGCAGCACCCACCCAGATTTGGCTGAGCAAATACTTGAGACAGCAATTAGTGACGAAAACGGCGTCTATCAGGGGATTGAGCTTCCAAGCGGTGACTACTTCCTTAGCGTCGACCACCAAGACTATCACTTCCCCACCAGACTTCCTCGACCTTCGTATCTGTCTCTCAAGGAGTTTTATCGCGGTGAACCCTTTGTCATCAATGCGCAGTCAAGCGAGCCCTTATTTCTCATTCCCGTTGACAGCATTAACAAAGACGGTCGCAAAAAAACCTGGCGAGACCGCCTGAGGTTGTTTACCGCTCGGTTTAAGCTGCGCAACCTAGTGGTTCCACTTTTCATTTTTTCCTGTGTAGTAACTCTCTTCTACCCTTCAACACTCAACTTCATCATCCTAGGGCTGTATGTGCTTGTGTTTATGCGACGAGCACTCATACGATGGCGCACACCAATGATAGCTGGGGTGATCACTGATAACCACGGCTCAGTCATTCAAAACGCCATTATTCGGGTGAGTGACGAGCAAATCGGTCAGACTCGAGTGTTGCTTCGCTCAGACCAAAATGGACGTTTTGCGACCCGTATTGGTGCGGGCACATATCAACTTTCTGTGAGTAAGCTGGGATATGTATGGGTAGAAAACGACGCGATCGTACCATTTATGGAAGCGACAGCTATGCGGAATGCCCCCGCGCTCAAGATCACCCTTAAGCAGATTTCTGAGATCATCGTACCCTAAATACAGTGCGCCGTAACTAAACCGAATATAATGGGTGTTTTTGTTGATTGATGGAAATATGCCGAACATCGCAGTGTTTAGCACAAGCCGTGCTTGTTCTGCTAACTCCAGAGGAAGCTAAAGGTTCTCTCACCATCAGCAACTATCCTCGCTCCTTTCTGAGTCGTAATTATCGCATTCTCGATCATGAGCAAGATCAATAACTACAACTATCTCTGAAATAACGCATTTCTTCTGATTATTTTGCGGCAAATGGCGGTTTCAATTGATTTCAGAGTTCTTATAACTCAAACTTATAACTTTTCATTTCTGATGTAGTACTACATGTCATAATTTTTTGTTGTCAAACAAAGTTTTGCCCAACTTTATACGAATATCTGACCTTTATTTGTTTATAGGTTATCTTTATAACTGCCTACCACCCCTTTTCTATGGTTTTGTCGTGTAATTTCCGCATTGCTTTAATAGTTGCTACCCGAATATTATACTTGTTTTTATTTTGCATTTTTCCTGATTTATTGTTGCATGCTCTGGTTTTTCATATTTTTGCATTTTGTATTTACGCTTATATATACTTCTTTCAACATGAAACATACTGTCAATTTTGTTAATACAACCGGACCCGAAATTATATCTCAAAATTCGAATAGTTAGCAAAAAAATTCAATTACGAAGCTTGCCTACATCTGGTTATAACAACTGAGTTAAAAGCTGTAATCTTGCCAACAGCGAACCGGGTGATCTATGAAGCGGATCGTAATAAGAAGCGAATCCAGGGTCCTGCCCCAACGCTTCCCAAAACCGATTGAACACCGTACGAATGTGCGTTTTTTGGCGATCAGAAGCAGTTGTGATTCCCCGTAATTGCGCTAGCAGTTGTTCTATTTCAGTGCTAATACTTGAGTAAGCAGTAAGCACGTCAGAGATCCCCAGTTCGCGCAATACGAAGCTCTGCTCTCGTTCAAACTGCCACTCAGCAATGGTAAAAACGGCTGTAGCTGCGGCGTACCGATCGGCCAATTCCTGCATCAACACCGGAGAAAATGGGAAAGGAGCAAAGTAAACGCCTCGACTAACCGCAAACAACCCTTCCTTGAGCGCAAGCTGGCGTAAGTACCGGAACTGCTGATCAAACGACAGAGCTCGCACAAAGACACAGCAGCCCCACAACCCATCCCATGTGTCCCACCGAGCAGAAAGAGCCGGAAATCGCTGCTCTACGCGCTGCCTACCCCTGTCAGTGCAGTATGCATAACTGGACTGCCCAACCTGGGTCACCGTGATGCTGCCGTCCTGTTTCAATAAATGTAGTATTGATCGCTTTCCACCATCTGTAAGATGGGGAAGAAAATCACCAATAACGGAGACTGGCAGTCCCCAAGCACTGTTTTTCGCTGGATACAGTGCTTGCAAAATTGTTTCTGTATTTTTCTTCATAAGTGCGGCAATATCCCTCTGGATTTCGCCTTTACTTTGTTTTTTTACTGGACACTGCAGCTCTGAATTGTTTTAAATAGTCGGGGTAAACCTTTTCTCTTTCAAATTTTGCGTATGTATAAAGGCATCTTTATACGTCAGTTTTGTAGGTTTATCAACCGAAACGCTTCAACAATCGCAATTTGTGCATAACTATTTTTCAATCACACGAAATCCAGATCTAAAACAGCACGTATTGGTCGATGTTTAGTTTTTCATTCACA
>CAZBMX010000016.1:0-12301 GCA_964493195.1 uncultured Pseudomonadales bacterium | reverse complement strand
TACTCGAGCGCATTCCTCTAGCCTGAACAGGTCTAGTTGGTATGCAGTCGCTGTCAATAATCGCGTCAGCTTTGACAACAACTCCGATGTAGTAGTTCGCTTACCCAAATTTTTCTCTAATGAATCAATAAACAACAGACAGAGCCTAGTGTGTGCAATTTGAGTACTGAATGATTCATATCTAGAAGGATCTTTCTCTATGAGTTTGGCATAATCAAGCAGGCGCAGATCCAACTTGGCTCTGACAGTGGCAAATATTGTTTTTGAACTAACATTTTTTTCAAATAGTGCATGAATTTCCCGAACAAGTTCGAGCTGTTCAAGCAGCACAACCATTCTGCGTTGCAATTGACTTAGAGGATCTCCCCTTTTCATGTCGTACACTCTATAGTTTTGTTGTCCTTCTAGCACAAAACGGCTCGCAGATTGCGCTCCAGCACTTTGTAGCTTTGAAGTGGGTAACTTATAGTGTTTTTGCTCTACACCATCTATGGTGTCTACTTTACTGAGTGTCGGTAGTGCAAATACAGTACTTCCTTTGCAAACTGTCCATACCGCAAAGTCACCAGAACTACTACCCTGTTTTACAAACGCATTGGTAAGATGAAACCTAACACCCAGACCAATTTCTGAGTCCAAAATGTACGAAATACTTCTGAACAACTTGTTGAGGACTTCTGCCCTAGTAATTTGAACTGGAATCGCCGACAAAGTCTTTTTGTCGTCAAGTTCCGGCAAATCATCTAACACCGCAACAACTCGCAATTCTTCTATAGCACTCGCTACAACTTCTTGAACTCTGTCTGCGACTCGTAGGATCAATTCTTGATCATTCAAACGAGCTGCTGTTTGCTGACGAGTCTTCTCAGCAATGTCTGGTCGGGATCCGTAAAAATGGCGCCACTCTGATTCAGATCCTTTCAGAGCTGTTACTTCCAAAGCTACCGATGGAGTTTTTGATTGTACTGAAAACAGTCTGGGCGCACGTGTTACCTTTTCCCAGGTTTGATCATTTGGCTCAATTTGGTCAACATGAATCTGTGCGGGTTGGAATGATATTTCATCAAATACTGGATTGCCTTCAAATAATGCTCTACTCTTGTCTGGTGACGATTCGAGTGTTAGCAAATTTCTATAGTATGTGGGTAATTCAGGTATTCGCGTATTCGCCATACCATCATATTGTACAACTCTTCCCACAAGCCTGCTATAATAATACCGATGCTGAGCTTACTTTCTCATCTCATCCCAAAAGCCTATGCGCAAGTGAACTGCAAGGCAGGTCTTACTGGCGGCGTAGACCTTGGTGACTGTCTCAAACTGAGTGACAGCACACCGGTCAAGGATGTCTACACAAACCCAGCCTTTTTGGTCAACCTGATTGTCCGCAACGCGTTTATTGGCGCCGGCATCTTTTTGTTTATTATTATCATCTTGGCTGGATATAAGTTTTTAACGCAAGATAAAAAAGGCGTGGAAGAAGCAAAAACCATGATTACCACTGCCATAGTTGGTTTCGTCATCATGTTCTCAGCCTACTGGATTGTACAAGTCGTCGGCATCGTCACTGGAGCAGATATTCTGTTGTAATATGCATCGCACTGGACCACTACTGGCCACCTTTTCGAAATTCGCTCAAGTAGCTCTTGTCATCTTGCTGCTCGGCAAAATTGCAACGTACCCCGTCGCAGCGCAAGCCGGCATCCCACCCACGGACGCGATTGGCACCATTGATGTTCCGCCAGGTGTTGAGGTCATTAATCAAGCAGCAGGAGTTGGAGCAAATGAGGTGGGCGCCCTATACTTCGTCAGCATGCTTATTCGCATTGCAACCGTGTTGGCCGGAATTTGGACGCTCCTCAATGTTATCCTGGCTGGTTGGGGATTCATTACTTCATCTGGCAATGCTCAGGCACACACCAAGTCTCGTGACCAAATTGTCATGAGCATTTTGGGGCTGATTTTGATTGTAAGCGTGTATACCATCGCCGGCGTAGTTGGTTTGATTTTCTTTGGTGACGCCAGCTTCATTCTTAATCCAACAATTATGGGACCAACGCTGTGAGAAAACACATACAGTTCCTACTAGCAGTTCTAGTCGCAAGCGTGCTGCTTTTTGGTTCAGCGCTGGGTGCCCAAAACCAAGTGTCGGCGCAGACGTGCACCTACAGCGGCCAGTGTCTCAACAACCAAAAATGCTACTGCTCCCCGATCTTTGGTTGTCAACTCTCTTCAAACCCTTGTGGCTCTGCACTGATAGGCGGGGTTGAACCTCCCAAAGGGGTGGCTGAATACAACCAAGCCAGCGGTGGAAGCATTGGCATATTGCTATTTGCCTCTAGAATAATCCTGATTCTCAACATCGGTGCCGGATTGTTTGTCATGTACAACTTCTTAATAGCTGGACTCACCTATGTCACTTCTGCTGGAGACACCGGAGCACACCAAAAAGTCCGTGACAAGCTAATCTTTAGCTTTGTCGGCATTGCGGTAATCATTTCTGCCTACACGGCAGCGGGACTGATTGGCTTAGTATTTTTTGGCGACGCAGCGTTTATTTTAAATCCACAGCTGCAAGGAGCACTGTAAATCTGGTACAATACCCCCAACCAAACCGACTATGATACTTCCCACCCTAATCGCACAATTTGGAAATGGCTTTGACACCACAGGTATGCCGTATGCCGCCAATGTTGACACACAAGAGGGAGCGTTAACCAACTTTGAGCTCATCATCTCCAACTTCATCGGGTTCATGACGATGCTGGCCGGAATCTTTTTCGTCATCTACTTCGTCATCGCTGCATTCAACTGGATCACTTCCGGAGGCGATACTGGCAAACTACAAAACTCCCGCGATCGCATGCTGCACGGTGTGCTGGGAATCATCATCGTCGTAGCAAGTTATGCCATTGTGGGATTGATAGGTACAATCGTAGGTCTCAATATCTTGCAACCTGCAGCAGTCATTCGCGACTTCCTTATTCCATAACATTATGCGCAAAACCAACACCGCTTCCTCCCTAGTAAAATCAGCCATCTTGGCGGCTGGATTATCTGCTAGCACAGCTACTCTGCCTGCATCAGTACTAGCTCAAATCACCAATCCCGTCGTGGGCACGTATGGGTCTGACGCGGAAGCGGCCGCTAGCGGTTCGTTGTTTGCTACCTACTTCGTCATGTTGTGGCGATCGGCAATCTCGATCGGTGCGTTTATGGTCTTGATTTACTTCATCTGGGGCGCATACGAGTGGATGGGATCGGCAGGAGATAACGCAAAACTCGAAAAAGCCCGCAATCGCATGACCAATGCCATGATCGGCATCTTTTTATTGGTCGGGACGTTTGTTATCATCAACTACATCAGCTTTTTGTTCTTCGGTGACGAGTTCCAGATTCTTAATCTCAACTTCACCTCAGGAATCTAGAAGTTAACAAGTATGCCACCAAAAAATAATCCGCCAATCAATTTACCCGGTAACAACCCAGGGGCTCCATTGGGGGAAGCGAACGTTGACTTTCAATCTGCTGCCGTTGGAGTGCTCCCTGGTGTAGACGCCAACACTGCAGCAAACCCGCAAGCAGGTTTTGGTTGTTTGATTAGCTCCCTACTGAGCATATCTATGGCCATTGCCGCGTTAATGCTGTTGCTGTACCTCATCATGGGTGGCATTCAGTGGATCTCTTCAGAAGGCGACAAGGGCAAAATTGAGAAAGCCAGAGGTCGCATAACCAGTGCTATCATGGGCATCATTATTCTTTCAGCTTCAGTGGCAATTCTAACCTTTGTTCAAAACTTCTTAGGAATTTCCACACTGAACTTCGGCGGCAGCAACTCCTGTGCAGCTGGCGGCTCACCTTCTAGTCCGGGCGGAAGTCCTGGTGGCAACAATCCTGGCACCTGCACTGTCGGAACAACTGCAAATGATGGTGGTGCCGGTGGATACTGTTCGCAAGGCGCAGCCATTGTCCGGTGCAATGCTGCTGACAACCACTTAAGCTACCCCCACTATGATCCCTGCAGCTGCGTGAACGGTGCAATATACCAAGTTGCTGGGTACGACTTCGGCAGCTGCTAAGCACCAAACTAAACTTGACGACTGCCAGATTTTTTCTGTATAATCAATAGTTAGTCTGGTATAATACAAAACTACAGAGTACGTAAACTCAGTATTGTACTCAAAACAAGGAGCGAGATGACAAAAGTTCTCAAGAAACTGTACACAATTGGTGCAGCCGCAGTTGCTACAGCCACAACCATGGTTCCAGCAGCACACGCCCAATTGACTGACGTTGATATCGATCCAGGTGCTGGATTCTTCAGTGATATCGGTGTTTTGATCAATGGCTTACTCAGTTTCGTCATGGTCATCGCAGCTCTGCTCGTGTTCATGTACCTCATCTGGGGTGGCATTGAGTGGATCACTTCAGGCGGAGACAAAGGCAAAACAGAGTCTGCACGAAACAAGATCACCTCAGCAGTTATCGGTTTGATCGTGCTGGCTGCTTCATATGCAATCTTGCTCTTAGTCCTGAACTTCCTCGGCTTCGATGGCGGTTTGAATGAAGTGTTCGAAAACATTCAACCAATTCAGAACTAATTACACATTGATACTGAAATCAAAAGCCCCGCACACTGTGTGGGGCTTTTTGTATGTCCAGCGAAGCAAACCCCCAAGCGCTGTTTCAAGACACGAACTCATCGTATATAATACAAACGTGATCAAAAAGAATCTGTTGCTTGCTTGTTCTGTGGTTCTACTCTGTCTGTTCGCAGCTACTCCCTCGTCGGTGCATGCAGACGTCCAAGTGGTGCGTGGCTCAAATGGCGTGCTCTACCTTTCAACTCAAGTTACCGACACTCCCTCAACATCTCACAGCGGACAGAGGAGTTTGAACACCAGTTCTGACTCAGCCATGGTCAAACAAAGTCGCACCCAACAACCACTGCTGGAGGACTTTCGTTTTAGTAACCCAAAAATTCCCCCCGGTTTCTACACAGACCTCACCACACTGATCAATCAAATCTTGCGCATTGTCATGCTCATCGCAGCACTGCTTTCATTTGTGTACTTATTGTGGGGCGGATTCGATTGGATAACCTCCGGCGGTGACAAGGGCAAAATTCAGGCCGCGCGCTCTAAACTCATTGCAGCCGTACTTGGACTTATCGTGGTGAGTGCCAGCTACGCAGTACTGACCATTGTGCTCCAGTTCTTGGGTTTTGATTCATTAGAAGCAGTGTTCTCCAACATTCGTGTCCCCCAATAATCAGCTTTTTGTTATAATCGTGGATATGTACGATCCTCGACGCACGCTTTCACTTACCCTCTCTGGCGTTTCCACAGCAACAGCACTCTTCCTAGTTGCAACTTCACGTGCGTATGCCCAGACCATCACCTGGAGTGGCGTCTGTGTCGGCACCTCTGAGAATGCAGAAGGTGTTGCTACGATTCAAGGACTTGAGTGTTTGATTGCAAATATTTTCATTGTTGCGCTCACCGTCATTGGTCTCACCACATTTGTGATGTTCATTGTCGCGTCTTTTCGCTGGATGCTTTCTGGCAGTGACAGCAAGGGCATGCAGAGCGCTCGAAGCACCATGACGTTTGCAATACTGGGGCTGGTGTTGGCATTGAGCTCATTCATGGTCGTCCGGTTGATCGCCTCATTTACTGGCGTTAATGTCATTACCCGGTTCGTCATCCCCACTTCCGAACTTTAAGCAGCGTGATTCGCGCCTACTAATCAGGTATAATAGTGTTGTGAGAACATTGCGCCTTTTTCTGCGTTCATTTGTTTCAGTCTGTTGCGCTGCGCTCGTGTGTTTGCTACTCAGCACCCACTCAGTTCAAGCACAATCCGTTGGAACACACCTCGGGGAAGGCGATGTTGGCGCCCAAATATCCATCGTGCAACTCTTGCGAAGCAAGGGCGCGGGCAGTGGATTTCCAGTGACAGTCTTGCTGAACGTCAACACAACCGTGCAGTCAGCTGCAACAGACCTGGCGAATGCGGTTAAAAATGCCGGCTTTGTGCCCATTGTCAGACTTACGCACGTCTGTTCACCTCTAGATTCTGGACTGACTCCCGTTGCGGCAGTGACCGCGGTACAAAGTGCGTTTGGCGCGAACACAGTGGTGGTTTGGGGGAACGAAATCAACAACCCCAATGAATGCGGTGACATCGCTGCCTATGTACGCGGTTACTCTCAAATCGCCAGCATGCCAAATGTTTCGCCCGCAGCACTTGACTACTATAATGGCATTCATCCGGTCCCAAAGTTTTTCCAGGAATATGCTGCCACCGGAATTGAACAGATCTATCAAGCCGCAACTGTTCGCGCTGCAAACGCCTATGGATGTACGTTTGGCCCAACAGCAGACTCGTGTGACCCGCTCACTACGGACACACACCGAATTGGGTATCAAGCCATCTCAGTAACCAAGTACTTAACCGAGTTTTCCCTATCACCAGAAGGCAGAAAAGCTGATGCCCCCGATACAGACATCAAAAAGGTCGTGCAGTTTATTCAATCCCGCGCAGCGGAAACGGGAGCACAGCTCATTACCCCTCTTATTCGCAATGTATGCAACGATGAAGGCGAGTGGCTACTGTATGTGAATGGGAAAGTGTTCACTCAACGTGGCACAGAAGTGACGGAGAACTGTGAAGGCTTGAGCGGCTATGGGTATGACACCAGCATCTATCCTGAATATGGCGTCGAGCCGGATAAATACTACCTGCATCCAATTCGGGGTATACTGCCAGCCGGCAATGTTCCCCGCCGCTCTGTGGCAGAGATTCGCAAGGATCTTTCCAACCAGGGGTACGAGGCATATTGCGCTGCACCAAAATCCACCATCAAACTTGATATTTCCACAGTGGAAGACATGGAAAAATACATTCAGCAATACGGCGGCATTCGCCTGGACGCCAGTTCAGAGTACCAGCTGGATATGTCTAGCTCAAACATTCCCATTTATCGAGACGTAGATGGCAAACGTTTTTTGATGAGCTCGATGGAAGAGTACTTTGGGTTCAAAGATGTCTGGGTTGGCACACCATACGAGGCAGAACTCAACTCTGCGCCAATCAACTCACTAGTTTCAACGACCCAACGCTGTATTCAGTCAGTAGAAACACTCAAAAATGTCCAACTGATGTGTGAGCGGCTGACTGATCCCAGTAAATGCGCGCTGCTAGCCAGGCCAATCCCCGGCACCAACGAGAATTTTTCTACACTTGTAGACAAAGTAGCGGACAGAATTCCCAAGTATCGCGAAGGCGGAATTCCCCAGGGTTGCAGGGCACTCTTTCACAGTGGCGCAGCACAACCCCAAGGTCACTCGGAACTCCAAACCGCAATTTTGAACGTGCCACTGCACTTGGACAGATCATACCGGCTTGCATTTCTGGTTGCTGCAATCGAGTACAAGAAGTTTGAATCACCGAAGCTGTTCAACTTTTTTACAGAACTCAACAGGGATGCAGACCCGCGACACGAAGTCTTGGTGGTAGGCTTTAAGATTCCTGACATCATCACCAACAAAGGCGGAGGCGAAACCAGCGGCCATCAATATTGGGACGATCCAGCCGTACTAACTAGGGCGGCACTGGTGCCGCAACAAAAAACTGAAGAAATTAAAATCATGGCCGATGAGCTGCGTTCCAAGTTTGCCCAACGAGCAGCCGACGCAACTCGGCAATCTGAAACCTCAGCCATCTATTGCGTTAATGGCGGTACTGCTGATAATGGATACGCAGACGGATCGGGCAGTCCTGCCTGTAAAGACGAACTCGGCAAAGCGCTCGTAGACATGATTAATGGTAATACACCGGGGTGCGAAAACATCGAAACTGAATTGGTTGGTCAAGTTGTTGACAGCGGAACTCTCCATGTTTCAGAGGAGCAAATCAAAAACAGTGGTCTTTTGTATGACCAGGGGTATGGTTTTGGCGAGACATTGCTCCGCGACCTATTTTTGAACAATCCATATCAACTCACGACGCAAAGAACAGACACACCAGAAAAAGCTCTGTCGCTGTATGACATCAAACGGGGCTGGAACATTGGCGAGCAAGCTGAAGCCAAGTTTTACTTGCTATATCCAATCGGGTATGAGCTCAGGGAAGTAACAAACATTCTTAAGGCAACATTTCTTTCTGACGAACAACAGATTGCGCTACTCGATGAACATGAGCCCGCCGATCGTTTCGAAGTTACCAGTGGGACATTTGGCTTACAGGGGGGCAGCGTCTCAAAAGACTTTGACGATAAAGAAACCTGCCGCTTTGTGTTCGACCCTTTACCTCGATGGGCGTGTGACAAAAAAGAGTTTGCGTTGAACTTAATCGAGGTCGACAAAGAAGGCCTCGGCATCACTGGTGCTGAGTTGGGATACTGGATGCGAAATGTACAGAAAGCGATTACGCCGCTGTACACACGCGCCCATGCATACCTAACTTCTTGCCGAACCACCGAACAATTTTTGCTGGGACAGTGCGCGGGTGGCATGATCGCTACCATGTCTGGGGATGGCGGTCCCAATAGTGGTACTGGATCTACCGGCGGCAAGTGTGTCAGCACGTACCCAATTACAGAGCAGAAACTTAACCCCCCTTATACGTCCGCAACTCCACTCAGCCCAGAAGCTACGCAGGTGCCCCCCACTCCATACGTTGGTAAGGCAAAGTATTACGCCAAAGGCCTAATGAACGATGTGCTGCGCACGCGCAAGCGCTTCGGTCAAATACTTGAGGACAAGATTACGGCATGTGATGGCACAGATAGTAAGTACAAAGGTTGTGTTGCACTGTTGCGCGCTGGCGATATCGGTCGAGACATCTGGATGCAGTTGCCGGGTGGTTCAATTGAAGGACCTTACCTAGTAATTGACGTGGCAGCGCGGCATGATATTCCTTGCTTATTGGAAGACAATTGGATTGTTGATGTGGACTACGATACCGCCATGCGCTGGGGAATGGATGGACCGATTGATGGCGTTAAACTGTACGACAGCAAGTAGCTGTTCTTGAATTTACTCTGGAAACAGCAAAACGCTAACTCTTCGCCACTCCCGATCCTGGTTGATATGACAGAGCACCCGGCTCAACCGAAACTTTTTTTTGATTTGTCTTTCCATTGCGCTTTTGTGGCGCTGCAGAGGAGGCTTTTACCACAGCCTCATCGAGTTCTGGCAGACCAGCACTAGGTTTGCTACCAGATACTTCGTCATGCCGAATGCGCCGCGCTCCCGACCGCAGCAACTGCGCAACTACCTCAAACGTTTCGGCGGTGACCGCCAAAGACTGAAATCCTCGGGTCACAAACTCAATTGCGTACAACAACATGGTTGCCACATCGCCATCAATGGTGAATTGCAACTCAGCCAAAATTGGCAAGATTGTTTCACTCATACTCGGTTTGCCGCTAGTGTTGAGGTTGAGTTGACCAAACTCCGGCGCATAGCTATTAACGGTCACCAGCGTAGTGTCAGCGAAAAATTGTTCATACCCAATGTATAAACTTCCCAGTTGCTCAAAACGGGATACACCAACCAAGATGACGCAGTCGGCCTCTGCCCCAGTGTAGGAAAACTCAACAGCATCTGCTGAGAGTGGTTTGTGCCCCTGCTGTGGTTTTATAGTTAAGAAAAACCGACCAGTTTCTTCACCGATGTGGTAACTCACTTTGTCGACAGCGTGCTCATCGTATGCGAAACTAACTGTTAAATTACGATTCCCCAACTCCGTTTGAATTTGGTTCAGATCTGCAAAAACTCCCTGCGGCACCGTGGGTAGTTGTGGTGCAACAAGTAGCACGTCTTTTCCCACAGCTCGCAATGCTTTGTACAGCGTCATTGCTGTGGCCACGTGATCAACACTTGGCTCATTGCCCAAAACAACCAGGCAGGTTTGGGACTGTCCCAGTATATCGATAAACTGCCTGACTTCTTCTGGTGCAATCATATGTGTTTTGTTCCTGTTTGTTAGTTCTTATATCATTGTTAACAAATACTTAGCAAGAGCAAAAAAGATGCAGATCGCGCACCCACCCCATATTTCCCCTTTTAAAACTTGAGCTCCTCTCTGCTATAATAAGACCGTGATGCGCAAACTGGCTTTATCAGCTGTGTTATTGGTTGTGGTTAGTTTTTTCGTAGGTATCGCCACTTCGTTCCCCCCCGCAGTCAGCGCTCTAACTCCAGGAGAATCCATCACTGGCAACGCCTCATTTGACGCAGCCCAAATGCAAGAGTACTACTCGGCTACCCGAGACTGTTCGGTACCCTCACTTGAGTGTTTAGTATTCAACGTCACCCGATACATCGCAATTGAGCTGTCACGCACTATCTGTACTGAGACTAATGTTGATCCAGTCACTACAGATGACTACGGCAGACTGCCTACTGGCACACCAATTGCCAACCGCCCAGCTTCATTTATGCAGGGCATGGGTTTTGCCATTGGCACCATGTATCAATATCCGATTGCCAACACGCGCACCTACGTGGCAGATGTCCTCAACTCCGCTCGCATCAGTACCCCAGCATATGCACAGGGTGTTGGTTTTGCTGCACTCGACCCCGTGCTGGATCTGTGGAAAACCTTCCGCAATGTGGCGTACATGTTTTTTGTGGTGTTGTTCATCTTGATTGGCTTCATGATCATGTTTCGAGCCAAAATATCCGGTCAAACAGTGGTAACAGCCCAGCAAGCAATTCCCAGCATTATCATTAGCTTAATCCTGGTTACCTTCTCGTATGCCATCGGCGGTTTCATGATCGACTTGATGTATTTGTTCATGTTCATGATTGTAGGATTGTTTGGTCAGACATTTCAAAACAATCCGGACATCGTGAACTACAACATCCTTGAAATTGCTGGCGTGATGATGGGAGCCACTACTAACTTGGGGCAAAATATCAATGTGGCAACTCAAATTGTGTCCTCGCTGGTCGGAAACGAGCTTTCCACCGCCGTGCAGGGCTTGGGTCTAGCCGGTGGCATCACCATGAGCTTGGTGCTGGCCATTGTGGTGTTGATTGGTACATTCAAACTTTTCTTTGAACTGCTTAAGTCGTACGCCAGCATTGTCATCTCAATTGTCACCTCTCCGGTTATCTTAATGATGGGTGCGATTCCCGGCAAAAACCCCTTCTGGCCCTGGCTGTGGGACTTGCTGGGGAATCTGTCCGCTTTTCCCGCAGTGCTGCTCGTCATCGTGTTGTTCTATGAGTTCACCTCGGCTGCTTCTGGCATCGATGGTGGTTTCATGCCACCATTCTTGCTGGCACGCGGCCAAACTGGTGCCATTGCCACACTGATGGGCTTGGCCCTGATCATCGCACTTCCCGAAATCGTCAAAGAAGTCAAAAAGGCAGTTGGCGCTAAGGACGGAATTGGTACGCAGATCTTTGGTTGGGCGAAGGCAAATGTGCAGGAAGCTTGGAAAGGAAACAAGTACATTCCTGGAGCTGGGAAAATTTTGGGTGCTCCGTTGAAGCCTATGAAGACCCTAGCTAAAGGCACAGCATTTGTTGGTGCATCAGCAGCAACTGCGGGAGCTGGAGCTGGCATTGGAGGATTGATAAATCGTGCTAGAGGTGGTACATTTGCAGATGGGGCAAAGACTGGCGCATTTTATGGCGCTTTAGCTCCAACAGGACTTAAAATGGCACCATCAATAATCAAAGACGCCTGGAGAATTGGCAAGCAAGAGGTTGGGCAGCAAGTTGCCTACTCTGCCGTTGGAGGAGCACTTGATAAAATGCGACAACAGGGTGGTGTCGCGAAACAAGTCGCTGATTCACAATACGCAGAAAGATTACTACTATCACTTCGATACAATGAAGCCGAAAGAATTCGTCGTCAGAATGCTGCGGCTGCCGCTGGAACACCACCCACAACCCCAGCAAGCGCTCCTCCTCCACCAATGCAACCACAAGCAACACCAAGTCACGGCTCAAATCCTGGGTCGGGGACAATATAAGATATGCCCTACATTTCTTTAAACAAACGAATGCGCTCGATCTTTATTGGAATTAAACATCTTAACAATCACCTTCAAAACCTCATCAACACCACAACAAAAACCGAGGCGCTGAAAAATTTAGGCTCTGGACAACTATAATCACCACATCAAGCGTAGCTCTAAGAAGTCACTCCAGTATTCACTACTACGTAACCTTAAATTTTTGCTCAAGATTCTTTTGAATCGAGTTCGCAAACGCGGACGTTGTAAGTGAAAACGCGCGCGAAGCATAAATACCCTCAAAAATAACATCTGCAGTTTCTT
>CAZBMX010000015.1:0-12835 GCA_964493195.1 uncultured Pseudomonadales bacterium | reverse complement strand
TAATAACCCTGGGTGTATCCGATTTAACACGATCTGTGAAATTTTATCGTGATGGACTGGGATTTAAAACGCACAACTATACGGCAAATGACGATGTGGTTTTTTTTGAAATGGATGGCACGTGGATTTCTTTATTTCCCAGAGAGAAGTTGGCAGAAGATGCGACAGTTAGTTCAGAAGGCCACGGATTTAGGGGAGTGACACTGGCTCACAATGTTGCTTCAAAAGTTGAAGTCGATGCGGTTTTCGCATTAGCAGTTTCAGTTGGTGCGCAGGCAGTCAAACAGCCACAAGAGGTGTTCTGGGGAGGTTATTCAGGGTACTTCGCTGATCCTGATGGGCATTTGTGGGAAGTAGCCTACAATCCTTTTACGGATTTGACGTAAGATTTTTTGCTATTCATCGCGTTTTTTCAGCACCGTGAATCACTTATTTTCTTACAATGATACAATTGCAACATGGATGCACCACTAGATTTGCCGATCGACTTTATTGCCAGATTGCACAGCTTGTTGGGGCATGAGCGGGCATCGTTAGTACTACAAACTTTTTCCACTGGCCACCCCACCACCTTCCGAGTCAACACCCTAAAAGCAGATCCAATCAAAGTTGCAGCTGATCTTGCAGCAGCAGGCTTCGAGCTGCAACCCGCCAACTTCTATTCCGCAGCCTTCATCCTACAAAACAAATCGCTGGGTGAACTCAGCGAACAGCCTGCCTATAAAAACGGTGAGCTCTACGTCCAGAACTTGTCTAGCATGTTGCCACCGCTGATTTTAGACCCACAGCCCGGTGACAAAGTTGCAGATTTGGCAGCTGCTCCAGGCAGTAAAACAACACAACTGGCAGCGCTGATGCAGAATGAGGGACTGATTTTGGCCAACGATGCCAGCACAATTCGACTATACAAACTCAAAGCAAACTTAGAGCAGCAAGGAGTGACTTGCGTGCAAACAACCCGAGGTTTGGCCGAACTTATGTGGAGAAAAAACCAAAGCCAGTTTGACCGTTGTTTAGTAGACGTCCCCTGCAGCATGGAGGGCAGAATCCGACTCGACAGACCCAAAACATTTGAAAAATGGTCACTCAAGTCCATCAAGCAACTGGCCAAACGCCAGCGGCAAATGCTGCGATCGGCAGTCACCATGACCAAGCCCGGTGGCACGATTGTGTACTCAACGTGTACTTTAGCTCCGGAAGAAAATGAAGCCGTAGTTGATTGGGTGCTACAGAAATCCGAAGGAGCCGTTGTGATTGAGCCCATTCAACTTGCTGGTGTGCCCTTCTCCGCTGGAATTACAGAGTGGGAAGGTTCGCAGTTTGATCTTCAGGTTGCGCACACCGCACGGGTGTTACCCGACGGTATTTTTGAGGGATTTTTTGTTGCCAAACTGCGACGGGTGCTGTGATGAATGCGCAAAAACTTGGAATTACATTTAGCAATCGCCATGCCCAGCAATTGGGACTACCCATTGCTGCATCACTCAAACAGGCGACGAGATTTGGATTCTCACATATACGATTGGGCGCATATTGGTCCGATTTAGAAGTTGCTCCAGGTGTTTTCAAGTGGAAGAGTTTGATCCAACAACTGGAAATCTGTGAGCGAGCGCAGCAACCAGTTGTGTTGGTTATCGGTGCCAAAGCGCCGCGCTGGCCAGAGTACTACATTCCGGAATGGTATGACCAGTATTTTGTGGAATCAGAGCAGTTTGCCCAGCACCTCCTTACCTATCTTGAAAAACTGCTCGCACGGGTCAAATCGTTTTCCTGCATCACGCATTGGCAGGTGGAAAATGAGCCGTTTATGCCTATCACTGTCAATGAAAAAAAACTTACAATTCCGGAAGCACTTTTGGAGCGAGAAGTTAAACTAGTGCGGTCACTGGATAATCGACCGGTGATTGTTTCCGCTTTCGGCAACCATGGGGGATTTGATGGCTCGCTGCAACGAGTTGCACTCCACGCTGATGTGCTAGGAGTGGATTTGTATCCTAAAATATTCACCACGCAATTGTTTGGTAAGTCGTTTTACACCGGAGTTGTAGCGCGGTCGCTGTTGGTTTGGCAATTGCACAAGGTGCATAAGCCGATTTGGCTCACTGAGCTCCAAGCAGAGCCATGGGAAAAGAATGAATCTGGTTATACATCTGAGCATCCAAAGAGCATAAGCGTGCAACAGTTGGAGAATAATCTGCAATTTGCTCAGTCTCTACCAGTGATGAAAACGCTACTGTGGGGATTTGAGTATTGGTTGTGGAGACAGCAACACCACGGCGATGACCGCTATATGCAATTAGTCAAACGTTGGCTCTAGTTGCTACGATTGTTCGATGCCGTGTGTTTCTACTACACTAAAATCTGTGCCGTCAGATTCCAAAACAAAGTAACCCAGGTTTGTGACTGAATTTGATTGGAGTTTCTGGGGCGTTCCGTAGCCAAGGTGAATCAGTATTGTTCGCATGACACCTCCATGACTAACCAACAGCACATTTTTGCCAGGATGCGCCACTGCCACTTCACGCAAAAATGTGATGCAGCGGGTAAACACTACTTGATCAGTTTCGATGTCTTCCCGCAGCACGTACGAAAATAAATCTTTGGCAGATAGCTGGTCGCGTTCAGCTAATTTTTCTTGCAGTTCTTCACGCCAAACGGACACTGGCTGGCCATCGAACGTACCGAAAGAGCGTTCGCGAAGCAACTTAGTGGTTAAGATGATCATCTCGCGATCAAGTTTCAATATTTCCGCCGTGGCGACAGCTCGTCCTAAATCTGATGCGTAGATTGCGGCAAATTCCGTAGACGCCAGATCAGCTGCTCTCTGCTTGGCTTGCTCTCTCCCTTTTTGGGTAAGCGGTGAGTCTACGATGCCTTGCATTTGCCCCGATACGTTGTACTCTGTCTCTCCGTGGCGGACAATGTAAAGCTTGCAGGGTGCTGCTACTTTTTTTGCGCGAGGTTTTTTCACCATATCCTGTAGTATACAGCACTGCAATCTAGCACGCGTTGAGTCTCTCTGCTATAATCTGATGCCTTATGACTCAGAAAAAATTATCCCGCACGCGAACACGACAGCGCCCAGCAAACACCGGTTTTTTTCGGATGGGCAGTTTCACTAACTTGGTGAAATTTGGCTGGCAACGAGTTGTTCGCGAGCTCAATAGGCGGCCGTTTGGCAGTTTTTTGGGTGTACTGTTTGCGCTGGTGATGATTGCCGCAGTCGGTTCTTATTGGCGGCGTCCAGATGCAAAACCAGAACAGCCGGCGCGTGATCCAATTGCAGTAACGGTTTTATCTGTTGGTGAGCGACCCATGGTTACAGTTCCTGCTACCGTGCAAAAAACTGGAGTGGTCAAAGTTGCTGCTCAAAGCGGTGGCATTGTCCAGAAAGTATCTGTTACACCAGGACAACATATTCGACGGGGTCAGCAGTTGGTGAGCCTGTCAACCGGTTATGCTGGTGGTTCTGCACAGCCATTGCAGCGACAGATTGCTTACAAGAGCTTTATCGCCAGTAAAGAAAACCTACCCACACAGCTAGAGCTAATTGAGAAACGTAAGCAGATTGCGCAGGCAGCTGAGACGCAAGCTGCTGAGCTGCGCACCATTAGTCGTGCTTCACTGGACGATACGCGCTCGCTGATTAGTTTGAATGAACAAATCTTGGCTACCATTGATGAACAGTTGGTTGCGCTTGAATCCACCAACGTAGCAGGCAGCAACGATGTCGCCATTCAGTCACTCAAGTCATCCAAAGCGGGTGTGCTCTCCGGACTGTCTGCACTCAGGTCTGGTCTGCGCGCAACTGAGTATCAAGCAAACGATGATCAAGAGCCAGCCCTGGTGGCACGGGTGTCACGCGACCTCACCCTACAGCAACTTGATTTAGAGCGGAAGGGTGTGCAGTTGGGTCTTGAGATTGCTGAGCTCAACTACAAGCTAGCTAAGTTTTCTGAGTCACTGCTCTATCCCGCAAGTCCTTGCACCGGCACGGTGGAGCGGGTGTATGTTCGGTTTGGTCAATCGCTTAACCCTGGATCTCAGATCGCCGAAGTTGTTTGTGATGTCACTGGCACACAGGCAATTGGGTTGGCATCTGAAACAGTCGCGCGTACCCTGCTGCAGGGAGGCGAAAGTGTCTTTACAACAGCAAATGGTGCAACAGTGTCTGCGGAAATTTTAGCTGTCTCAGCTGAACCGACAGACGGTCCACTCTTTAGCATAACCGCTGTGTTGTTTGCCGACGCTGATCCGTCGCGTATGCCGCCGGATGCTTCATATGGAACACTCAGCATTCCAGTTGGTGGTGAAACCACATCGGCAAGCGTGCCATTTGTGCCTTTGGATGCAATCTATCAAACACAGACTCAGTCATTTGTTTACGTTGTGCAGCAAGAGGCTGACAAGCTGATTGCAAGTTTGCGCGAAGTGCAGCTTGGTGCAGTGTTTACCACAAACGTCGAAGTACGCAGCGGGTTACAGAATGGAGACAGAGTCATTTTGAGCAGAAGTGTCAGCGCGGGTGATGTAGTGGCAATTGAGGAGTAATGGTGAGCACAGCACACAAGCAACCACAACTTTCTGCTGATCAATCGTACTTGCAGCGACTGCAGTTTCCACAGGAATTGTGGAACAATCCGATCGCACCGTACTTAATGAACTTGCGGTTTGTATTCCTGTTGCTGCTTACCATAGTGGCACTCGGGTTGTTTAGTTATCGTTCGCTGCCGCGTCGCCTCAATCCAGAAGTTGAGATTCCCATTGTGACTGTTGTGACAGCGCTGCCGGGAGCGACTCCGGAAGACGTTGAGTCATTGGTGACGATTCCACTTGAAACAGAGTTGCGCAGCGTCAAGGGTCTGGAGACTTTGACTTCAAGCTCACGCAATAGTGTTTCTATTATTACTGCGCAGTTTGTTTCCTCCGTTGGTCGCGATGCTGCCAAAGATGATGTGCAGTCAATAGTGGACGCTGTCAGCGACTTGCCTGAGGATGCTCAAACTCCCACCGTTGCGGCCTTGGACTTTGAAGATATTCCGATTTGGACATTTGCCCTGACTAGCGCGCAGGATGATCTGCCCAGTCTGATGAGATTCGCTCAGTCATTGGAAAAGGAGTTGGAAAGTAACAAAACGGTTGATCGCGTGATGGTGAGTGGTTTAGAAACTCAAGAAGTAGTGGTGTCAGTGCAGCCTGATGCGCTGACCCGATACAATTTGCAACCATTCGCACTCGCCCAGCAAATCCAAACTGCCACCAAAGCGTTGCCCGCTGGCGAAGTGTTGGCTGGCGAATCTAGATTTGCCTTAACGATCAATCCAGAAGTTAGTACGGTGGCAGACATTCGTAACGTCCGCCTGACAGTCGCTGGCCAAGTGTTGCGGCTAGGAGAGATTGCTACAGTTGCAGAGCGATCAGCTCCAGATCAGTACCCCACATTTTTTGCTTCCGCCAATCGCGAGTCTTCTCGGGCCGTGGTAGTATCTGTTTATAAAACGGCAGGTGAAAGTATTCAAACAGCGTTTGCGGCTGTTGAGCCAATTGTCCATGCCCAAGTAGACTCAGCTGCGGGACGGTATGAGTTGACGACGATTGTGAACACGGCTGAGGAAGTCGATGATCAATTTTGGGATTTGGTAGGTGAGTTTCGCTCAACCATCATTCTTGTGTTTGTGTGTCTGTTGCTGTTTTTAGGTTTGCGACAGGCGGTGATTGCGTCATTGACGATTCCGTTGACATTCCTTTCTGCCTTCATTTTTATGAATGCAGTGGGTATGTCAATCAACTTCCTGTCCTTGTTTGCGTTTTTATTGGCACTCGGGTTGTTGGTGGATGACTCAATTGTGGTGGTGTCAGCGATGACGACCTACTACAAAACCAAAAAATTCACTCCTGCCGAAACTGGATTGTTGGTGTGGCGGGACACGATTGTGCCGATTTGGTCGACCACACTCACCACAATTTGGTCATTCGTTCCCTTGCTGCTGAGCGCAGGCATTATTGGTGAGTTCATCAAACCGATTCCCGTGGTTGTGTCCGCAACGATGATATCCTCTACAGGTATTGCGGTGTTGATTACTTTGCCGCTGATGATGTTTCTACTCAAACCAACTGTGGCACGTCGGGTGAGCATACTTATTCGTGGTCTGTTGATTCTGGTGGCGTTTGTTGTTTTGGTTGTGTTGTTTGGTTCAAGCTATCTCTTCCTTCCTTTATTGTTGGTGACGGTGTTGTTTGGTGTGGTAACTTGGACTGTTCGCCACGCACTGCTCGTGCGCTGGAAGCAGTGGATGAGCGCTTCCCCACGAGTTACCGCGGTTCTTGCCCGTTTGCAGCAAATCACCGACCAAGGAGTTATTCCCATGCATGGTTTAGAACGCGCCTACTATCGCGCGATCAAGCGAGTGTTGGCAACAAAAAGTAATCGCCGCAAAGTTATCGCAGCTATCACTATATATTCGGTAGTTTGTTTTGCATTGTTGCCGTTGGGGTTTGTTCAGAATGAGTTTTTCCCTAAAGTCGATGCTGAGCAGTTATTTATCAACATGGAGCTGCCTGCGGGTGCACAGGCCACCTTGACTGAATCAAGAGCTCAGGAGGTTCTCAATCTTGCCCGGCACATTCCTGAAGTTGAGTTTGTCACGCTGAGTATTGGGGCAACGCAAAATAGCCAAGGACCTGGAGGTAGTGGCAGTCACCTAGCCACGTTGACCGTACGTCTGCGACATGCGGAAGAAAGAGCGCGCGCATCGAGTGAAGTGGCAGCAGAGCTGCGAGATAAGCTGCAGGGAAGATCAGAAAACATTACGGTGATTGAAGAAACTGGTGGACCACCCGCAGGCAGTGACGTTGTTGTGCAACTGTATGGTGATGACTTAGTGCAGCTTGATGCCTATGCCGACCAGGTTGTAGCTGAGTTAGAGAACACAACTGGAGTTCTCAACATTGAGAAATCAATTAAACCAGGTACGAGCGCGCTCGTGTTTCTGCCCGATCAGGATCGACTCACCAGTTTGGGAATTTCAACCCAACAAGTGGCTGGTACGCTGCGCACCTATGCGAGTGGATTTCAGCTCGATGAAGTCGCGCTCAATGGTGACATTGACCGTAAGAAAATTCAGTTTCGGGTTGGTGATGGCATGACGGATATGGATACAATTCAGTCTGTTCGGATATCATCTGCGCAGGGCACATACCCACTGATTTCATTGGGTCAGATTGTGCCGCAAAGCAACCCTGTGTTGATCACCCGGGAAGACGGTGAGCGCACAATCACTGTCTCTGCCGCAGTTGCACCGGGCTACTCCGTGAGCGGAATCAATACCGCAGTAAAACAGTACATGGACGGCATAGATTTTCAGACTGGGTATGGATGGAAAACAGGTGGTGTGAACGAGGAAAATCAGGAATCTGTTAACTCCATTATCATGGCAATGGGTGTAGCATTCTTACTCATTTTAGTCACTATGGTGGTGCAGTTTCAGTCCTATCGACAAGCTGTGCTCGTGCTGCTGGTGATTCCTTTGGCAGTGTCTAGTGTGTTTTTGTTGTTCAGCATTACCGGTACTCCCCTGTCCTTTCCTGCATTGATTGGAGTGCTGTCATTGTTTGGTATTGTAGTGACTAACTCTATGTTCATTGTGGACAAAATTAACCTCAATCGTCGTGAGGGCTTGCCGTTCACAGAGGCTATTGCGGATGCGGGTGCGAGTCGCTTGGAGCCAATTATTTTAACCAAACTGTGTACAGTACTTGGTCTGTTGCCAATCACCATCGCTGATCCCCTGTGGCGGGGCTTGGGAGGTGCAATTATTGCTGGCTTACTGATCGCAAGCACGATTATGTTGTTGTTCATTCCAGCAGTCTACTATTCTTGGTTTGCTGACGAGCAGTCGAGTAAATCTTAGTTTGCTGTGTCACTGTTGAGCCTGTATAGTTGAGCGCATGACTGCGCGTACTCATGATTTAGCTGCGTTTACTGCATTAGTGATTGCATTCGTGTACGTGCCTGCCTTGCCTGCAGTCAGTGTGCCAACTCTCATCCTGGCGTTTGGCGCCAACTTTGTTGGCGGACTGTTGCCAGATATTGATCAACCAACCAGCGATTTCTGGGATAATTTTCGCTTGGGACCGTTTGTGGCAAAAGTTATTTGTCCAGCACTGGGCGGGCATCGGCACATTTCTCATTCGCTGTTAGGCGTTGGTTTCTTTGCTGCTGTTTCGTGGTGGCTGCTTGTTTGGGTCAGCAACATTGTGTTGTTGGATATCAATGCCGAAGTAGTGTGGTACAGCTTTATGATTGGAATCACTTCGCACATTCTGATGGATATGCCTACCAAACTTGGCGTTCCCCTACTCTGGCCGATTCGATGGAAGTTTGGTATTCCGCCGTTCAAAGCACTGCGGGTGGAAAGTGGCAAGTTTGCTGAAAAATATGTGTTTTTTCCTGCTTTGTTGCTGCTGGCAGGGTATGTTCTCTACACACATCAAAACAAAGTGATTGATTTTCTGAGTATGGTGTTTGAACGCAGCTAGAGATTAGTTGCTATCTGCGATACCATGGTGCTATGAAACAGTTGTTGTGGCTTTTGGGCTGGTGGTTAGGGCTTGTTGCTGTGTGGTTTGTTTATCGGTCTTTGCCTATAGAATCAGAATTATTTTCGGAGGTAGTGGCAAAACCGATTGTTTGGCTGGGGAGCGTGTACATTGGCCTGCGATTGCGGATTATTCCTGCTTCTGTGTTTCGTACCTTGAAGTCAGAATTTTTGCGTTCGAAGCCTTGGTGGCTGATTTTTGCCGTACCTTTTTTTGGCATTGTTGGATATTTTTTCCTCATCAACTCTAGATCAATCGTGGTGCCCGATTTTTCCGCAGTTGTTGTCGCAACTGTGATGATGATCAATGTTATGACTGGTTTTGTAGAAGAGTTTGTGTACAGGGGAGTTCTCTTTCTATGGTTGCGGCAAATGTTTGGAGAGTATGCTGCTTTTGGAATGGTGCAGCTGCTTTTTGTGATGGCTCACCTTCCTGTCCTCTATGTACGGGCTGTGTCGTTGGAGGCAGCGCTAGTGCAACTTTTTTTCGTAATGCTCATTGGCACAATTCACACCGTAGTTTTTAGAGCAACGAAGTCGCTCTATGCATCCACGGTTACCCATGGTGCATGGAATACGTTGGTGCATATATTTTTAGTGGGGATTTAGTTAGATGTAACTTTGTCACTAAACAGGTGGAATAACCGCCCAAACGAAATATTAAAAACAATCGTTGCCAAATACCGGGAGGCTGTGGTAATAGAAAAAGTGTGAGAGTGAGTGTAGTTACTGCCAGTATGGTGCTGACAGCTTTGCGGCAAAGAGCCTATCGAATCAATATATATTGACGAATTGTAACAAAGTTTCTTTTAACATTGAATTGATGCCCCGCTAGGATTCGAACCTAGATAAACAGCTTCAAAGGCTGCTGTCCTGCCATTAGACCACGGGGCATTGACTGATAGAGTCAAGGCACCAATTATACCAAGACTCTTGTATTCGGGCAATTATAACTGTTAGACTCAGGGCATGTCTCAAACCCGCCGCTTTTCCTTTGACCCCAAGTTTGTGAAAGCTGCCGTGTACGGTGCCAATGACGGTATTGTGACGACGTTTGCCGTTGTGGCAGGTGTGGCAGGTGCGCAACTTTCTCCCAACATTATCCTGATTCTCGGCATTGCAAACATGGTGGCTGATGGCATTAGCATGGCTGTAGGCGATTTTTTGGGTGAGCGATCAGAGCATCGGTTTCGCAATCATCAATCAGGCACGCTCATGCCAGATGGTTTGTGGAAAACCGGCGCTGTTACGTTTGCTGCATTCATTGTTGCGGGCAGCATGCCGCTTGCTCCATACTTGCTTGAGCTGTTGGGTTTGTCAATTGATGCTAGCCAGCGTTTTGCTTACTCAATTATTGCTACTGCGGCAACACTGTTTCTGGTAGGTAGTTTGCGAACGATCGTGACAAGAGGAGCTTGGTGGAAAAATGGGCTAGAAATGCTCGGCATCGGGGCAATTGCAGCTACGGTGGCGTATGGATTAGGCGCGCTGATTGAGCGACTAGTGTGACAGCTTATGTTGTGCAATTGTCCGATTGATCGCTCCAATTGCGTGTGGTCCCTCAAAAATCATACCCGTAATCAGTTGTACTAGATCGGCTCCTAGTTTCATTTTCGCGAGTGCGTCCTGCCCGGTAAAGATGCCGCCAGTTCCGATAATGGTGAAGCGGTCACCATAGGTTTTTTTGGTAAAGGCGATATGGGCGTTGGATCGCTCCCAGGTGGGTTTACCACTCAGGTTGCCACGCTTGGTTTTCCAGGCTACTTGGTCGGCGGGAGTGACGGCGGGATTGCTGCGATCTTTAGTCAGATTGCCGAAGATAACTCCTTGCACGTTGTGCATGTCTGCCACTGCGAGCAGCTCAGCTGTTTCCTGTTGACTTTGATCGATGGGCATCTTGATGTATAGCGGTCGCGAGAGGTTGAGCTGATCTATGCAGGTGAGCAAAACGGCAAGTCTTCCTGGGCTGGTGAACGGTTCGCCGCCAAAAGTGTTAGGGCAACTAATGTTGAGTTCATAGTAGCTGTGTTGCACGCGGGATTGTTCGAATGCACGAAAACCCTGGAGAATGTCTAGGATTTGGGCTTTGCTGTTCTCCCAAAATGTATTCGTGCTGGCAATGCTGATGCCGGTGGGAATCGCGAATGTTCTGCCTTCGAGGTGGCGAATGAGTGCGGGGATGCCCATTGTCTTGAGGCCCTTGTTGACGAGCAGTGCTTTTGAATCCGGAAAGCGGCCCAACCGAGGTGGTTCATTGCCCGCATAGGGTTGAAACGTGGTGGTACCGATGGTGTGAAAACCAAAGCCAACACTGGGCAGAATGCCCGTCAGATGCCCGTCGTAGTCGAAGCCTGCAGACAGGCCAACAGGATTAGGGAAGTGAATGCCGTCGATAGTTTGCGCCAAGACTGGATGGCGAAAACCAAACGTTACCGCAGTGCTTGCTTGCGTGAGTCGCATGCTCCCAAGCATTCTGCCGGTGAGTGTCATGGCATCATGAATGAACTCTGGGTCGAACACAAAAAAGATGGGCTTGAGGAAGTTTTGATAAAAAAATCCGAACAGGCCGTACCATATCCCCATCGCCACAAATGCTGAAGTTGTTTGCCAACGATAGTATGCCAAGGTTGTCAGCCAGATCAGCGAGCTAATCAAGGCTGAGAGCAAACAGTACTGGCACCACGCGCCAATCACCACTCCCATCAGGAAGACCAGAAACGCAGAGAATAGAATAGCAAAGGTACTCAGAAACAATAGTAGATCCAGAGTTGCGAGCTGTTTGAACGAGCCGCCCAATTTTTTGCCTAGGATTTTGCCTAGGTCTATTTCAACCAGTTGTGTACTGGTGAGCAAAAAAACCAGGGTGTAGAAGACTAGCCCGAGTACGGACAGTGGCACGGGCCCGATTGAGGCATATGGGCTGTTCAGGACAGCGCCGCAGTCACTGCCTATGGAGCACGGTGGTGTTCTGCCAGAAAGTTTTTCGTACGTCAGGTATCCAGCATCGGCGATGCCGAGCAAAGGCAGAACGACGAGCAGGATTGAGAGTATTGTTTTCATGGGTGAGCTTATCTTACACCCGTATGGCAGGGAATCAAGCTTTTTGTAGCACGAGGTACTGATTGAGTTTGCCGCTTTTTCCGTCTGCCAGGAATGAATCGAGTACTCGTAGCTCGCTGATTGCAACCAATTGATCCAGTTCCTCAGTGTTGCAGTGGTGACAATAACGATATGTGGCGCTGGTGTCCCATGGCAAGATGAAGTCGCCAGGTTCTAGTTCGGTCGGGCGAATACCAAGCGTGGCAGGATCAACGGCCTTGTCGAGGAATCGCTGCTCAGTTGCAAACTGCCAGAATGAAACGATGAGCACGCCTTTTGCTGCGACGTTAGCTGCGAGTTGTTTGAGTAGCTGTTGGCGAAGTTCGAAGCTGGGTATATGGTGCAGCAGTCCAAATGCAACCACCAGGTCAAATTGTGCGTTGGGTATCAAGAATGGTTTTTCTTGTAGCAGGTGCTCGACTATATTGCAGTTATTGAATGTCGCAGTCATTGTCGGGAGCTGACTGAGTTGTTGCTGAGCAATTTCGAGTAATTTCCGACTGGTGTCCAAGCCAAAGTACTCAATTTCACGATTTGGAGAAATGTTTTCACGAAGAAAGACACCAAAGCGTCCGTTGCCACACCCAATGTCTGCCACGCGCAGTTTTTTTGTGGATGGCATGTGTCTCAGGCAGTGTTGCCAACCCTCCCACGCAACCGCTCGGGTTTGGTGAAAGTGCTCAGCTTCCTGATCATAGAGTTGATTGGTAAGCGAGTCCAGTGCTGTAATGGTGTGTTTGTGCATTGCGATGCCGCTTGAGTACTCCAGGCATTATAATACAGACATGGCGTACGAGTTTGATTACACACCATTTGTACCGATACTGGAACAGTTTTTTGCTGCTTTGGGAAAACAAGAGAACGTCAGCGCGCATACGTTACGTTCCATCACCAAGCGATATCCCAAGCCAGACGGCAGCGTGTTTTCGAAGCATCAACTGATGAATGCATATCGCCAGATGTTGGCAGCTGGGCTGATTCAGCGGCTGCCCCACCTGCATGAGCAGCTGCTGCAACTCAAGCCAATCCGCACTCTATCGGGGGTTGCGCCCGTTACTGTTCTGACGAAACCCTTTCCTTGTCCTGGGAAGTGTATTTTTTGTCCCAACGACATTCGGATGCCAAAAAGTTACTTGGCT
>CAZBMX010000014.1:0-13118 GCA_964493195.1 uncultured Pseudomonadales bacterium | reverse complement strand
GGGATAGCATTGCTACCAATGGGACGTTTTATCCAGCAGTACAGTCTGGAGCTTGGGTGCTGGTGGCAGGATCACAGACGATAGATACACTCACCCGGAGTGTGGCAATTTCTGATGTGTATCGAAACAGTGCTCAGCAAATAGTCACTAGCGGTGGTGAGCTGGACCCATCCACCAAACTGATAACAATAACCGTCAGTTGGACAACGCCAAAAGTCGATTCAGTTGTACATGAGTTGTATCTTTCTAGATTCGGTGACAACGCGACAGTGACGCAATCCACGCAGGCAGAGTTTAACGCCGGCACACTCACCGACACGGTGACGACCAACAATTCCGGTGGCGAAGTCATTTTAGCGAGTGCGGGCAATGGCGATTGGTGTGTGCCCAACGAGTTTATTGTGGCCCAACTTGATTTACCACAAAACGCCGCAGCCCGGGCGGTGCGGGCGATTGAGGGCAAGGCATTTGCCGGCACCGACTTTGCAAATACTGGTGTTTTCTCAGAGATTGCCGTCAGCAACGCAGACCCTCCCACAGTCAACGTGAGTTCTACTATCACCGGCTATGACACTAATGACATTTTTATTGACGCGAACTATGCGTACATTGCGACTGATGACGGCACCAAAGACGTAGTAATTATAGATTTAAACACGAATGCTGAAGTTGGATACTATAACGCTCCCTGGTACTACGGCACAGCAAATGGTATCTACGTGGTTGGAAATACAGGGTATGTTTCTGCTGGTGCCTGGTTGGTGACATTTGACTTGACAAGCAAATCGGGCTCGAGAGCAGGTCTGGATAGCGTATTTTTGTGGGGGACTGGCAGGCGACTACAGGTGGTGAACAACTATGCGTATGTGGCAGTTGATTGGGGATCCGCCGAGCTGCGGGTAGTAAACGTATCCAATCGGACAAACATTAATAGTGTCGCTACGGCAAACGTTAATGGAGAATTTGGTAGGGAAGTATTTGTCAATGACACAGGAACTCGAGCATATTTAGCGACAACACAATCAAGTTCGCTGCACGAGATGTTTATTATCAACACCACAAATAAGTCAGGAAGTCTTCCCATTTTGGGTTCATATAATTCAGGTTCAATGAACCCCACCGGCATTACTGCTGTTTCTGGCAATAAGGCAATTTTAGTTGGCACGGGGGGAGAAGAGTATCAGGTGATCAATGTGGCCAATGAATCAAGTCCAACCCGTTGCGGCGGGGTTGAGGTAAATAGCGGGATTTATGGTGTTTCCTCGGTACAAGAGGTGGACGGAGACTCCTATTCATATATCGTCACCGGCGATACTTCGGCCGAGTTTAAAGTGATCGAAGGTGGTCCTGGAGGCGGATCGTACGCGACAACTGGTACGTTTGAATCAACAACAATCGATCCGGGATACTCAGTCGCATTTAACCGTTTTTTCTCACAGTATTTGGAGCCAGGTGATGTGACCGATATTCAATATCAGGTTGCTGTGGCAGACCCAGTCAGTGGAAGTTGTGCCAGCGCAAGTTATAGCTTTGTCGGCCCCGATGGTACTGCGAGCACGTTCTTTGAAAGTGATGATCCGATCCCATTTAACAACGACGGCTCTGGATACGAAAATCCTGGCCGCTGCATGCGGTACCGCGCCTATTTTTCGTCGGAAGATTCACTGCTCACACCAGAGTTGTATTCGGTAACGGTTAACTACTCGCCATGATGCATTCACACACCATCAAGCGCTGCAGTTTTGGTTTCACCTTGGTGGAGTTGTTGCTGTACATGGGATTGCTGACTGTGTTTATCACTGGCTTGACAACGCTGTTTTTAACCAGTCTTGAAACGCAAATGGAAGGTCAGGCAGTTTCGGTGGTCGCGCAGGAAGGCCAATATGTGTTGCAGCGATTGGAGTATGACGTCTATCGTGCTGACTCAATAACGACGCCTGCTGCTGGGGCTAGTAGCGCAACGCTTTCTGTCAGTATTGGTGGGCAAACATACACGTATGCGCTCAACGGCACGCAGCTTGAGTTGACCACTGGCGGCCAAACAGAGCCGCTGCATCGATCTGATTTGGCTATACACAACCTGCAATTTACCAGAGTTAGCGACGGCAGCACGTATGATTCGCTCAGAGTTAGCTTTGATGCATCCGCTGGTGCACGTCCGCCGCGTGGCACTGAGGAGCGGGCATTCGCTACCACGATTGGAGTACGCTAATGCACAAACGATCACAAAGCGGTCAAGCATTGGCAGCACTGCTCATATTTTCTGCAGTGGCTATGGTGATTTTGTCTGCCACCGTAGCTGCCGCAATCACCAGTACCCAACAGGTGAGTAGCTATGATAGGAGTCACGAAGCACTCTATATTGCCGAAAGTGGAGCGGAAAATGCGCTATATAGATTACTGCGTGACCCTGGGTACGTTGGCGAAACTCTGACTGTGGGAGAAGGTACTGCAGTTATCTCTGTAACAGGTACGGACCCTGTGACTATAACTTCTGTTGGTACGGTGGCTGGCTTCGAGCGGACAATTGTGGTGACGGCAGGGTATACTAATTATGTGCTGAGCGTGACCGCTTGGCAGGAACAGTTTTAGGGGGTTGCAAGATAACGTATGCTTACGCGCAAACAGCACTTACCACTTATCGTATTTGTTCAACTAAAAAAGTTGACGATTTTTTCTGCATTGAGTCCTGAACCATTGACGCTTGAGTATCCAGAAAGTGTGGTAGAGGACATGGAGTTCACCGACACGCGATTTATTGAGACGCAGCTTGTAAGCTGGAGAAATGAAGAAAAAATTGCTGAATCGAACACATATATTATTTTTGCTGATGAGTGTTACTTTCGCCAAGATTTCCCGAAAATGCCACTACAAGATGATCCTCAACTCAAGGTTTTTTTAAGCATGGTGCCGTTTGAGCACATGTTGAGCAAGACTTTTCAAACGCAGCAAGCTGCAGTGGCAGTAGCTATGAGTAAGAATTTGTACCGACCTATCGTTCAGGTCTTTGACGCACTTCACTTCCGTGTAACATTATCGCTACCCGAATTTGCTATAAATCCTGAATTACTGAAACAGGCTAAGGCAGCTGAGATTGCGAGTAAGCTGCATGCTCAGTTTGACCAGTTGAAACTCTTGAGCTTTGTGTCCGAGCAGGAGCGTGAAAAGAAAATTAAAGCCGACCAGAAAATCCAAACAGGCTTGCCACAGGATAAAAAACAACTGATATTGTTGAGTGGCGTGTTTGCGTTTTTGGTGATTGCACTGATTGTGGTGTATCGCTGGTCAATTACCCCTGACCCACTTCCTGCGCAACCAACTATTGCTCCCACCACAGCTCCCGCAGTAGTTCCATCTCCAACAACTGAGCCTCAGGAAATTGCAACAGCGTCAGTAAAGCCTGATTTGGCGCAAGTTGCAGCCATTAAAGTTCAGGTTTTGAATGGATCTGGCATTCCTGGTCAGGCAGATCGGGTGCGGCAAGCATTGCAAGACGTTGGTTTTGCCCAAGTAACGACAGGCAACAACAGCGGTGGAACAATCAGTCGAGCGAGTATCGTGTTCGCACCGAGCATTACAGCGCCCATCCGCCAGCTGGTTCTACAAGCAATTGCTACCGTTGTGACCGCAGAACCAATAGTGCAAGAGGATCCAGAGGATGCATCGGGTGCGATCAAAATTATCACAAGCCCTTGACACCTCGATGAAAACAGTTCTATAGTAGAAGGAGTATATATTGTAGTACAAATAGTACAAGGTAACAGAGAAACACTATGAAACAACTTCTGCCCAAGTCAATCAGAGCACAAAAAGGTTTTACCTTGATCGAGTTGCTCGTTGTTATCGGTATCCTAGCGGTGCTGTTGGCAATTGTTCTGATCGCCATCAATCCAGCCAAGCAATTCTCACAGGCAAACAATACTGCTCGCAGTAGTGACGTGAACGCCATCCTCAATGCAATTCATCAATATGCAGCCGACAACAAAGGTGCGCTGCCCGCAGGCATAACCACAACTGATTCAGAAATCAGCGACACTGGCGCCGATGTTTGTAGCGACCTTGTTACTGAGTACTTAGCTGCACTACCCACAGACCCAAGTCTGAACGCAGCTCCGATTACCACTTGTTCTGGAACGTATGCAACCAGTTACAATGTGGTTCGCAGCGCCTCTGACAACCGCATCACTGTCAGTGCTCCAGATGCAGAGCTTGGGGTGACCATCTCGGTTACTCGCTAAGTTCAGCAAGAAATTGAACACAGAAACCCCGCATCAGCAATGGTGCGGGGTTTTTCCTATTTGAGTTGCATTTGGTTTATATGGTACTATGAACTCAGTAGTAGAGTAGTCCAGTAAAGCCTATGCCCAAAAAAACTGCCCGACCAAGTAAATCAGCAAAAAAGACCGCGTCAAAAAAAGCTCCTTCCAAAAAACCAGCAATGATGAAGCCCATGCCTGCACAACAAAAGAGCTTTAGGGCACAACAAGAAGATTTCTATCAAGATCATCCAAATGCAAAAGCACTGCTGCTGACATTCCTCGTGAGTTTTGGCTTACTTGTGTACTTGTACATGCAGATGGGGTGGTAGTTCAATAATTTGAAATTCCTTGCGTTCAGGCTCTGATCTTCAGAGCCTGAATAGTATAGAGCGATATGATTGGTACTGCACAAAAGTTTTCAGCGAGAACGGGCACAATTTTCGGCATCGTAGCGTTGGGCATAGTTTTGCCGACAGTGGTGGGTGCTCTGGCGTACTGGGTGGCAGCATACTCTGGATTTCAGGAAATTCGAGCTCGGTTTATTCGTGAACAACAGCAGACTGAGCAAGTGTTTACTAATGAGCGCGCTGTAGTTTTGGCAGAAGTTGCCTCACTCAGTGCAGAACTTACTCAACTCAAGGCTCAGGATCAATTGCAGCGAAATGAGCAGCTGCAGACAGAGATTCAACAGTTGGAGAAGGCATATGGTCAAACTGTTTCTGTGTATGAAAGTTTGCGCCGATTGGCAGAGGATGATAGTAAATTGCAGGCTTTCGAGTCCAGTTATAGCGCTATCTTAACTGCACTATCAAAACGCGACTACACACTCGCAACCGGGGCGATTGGCGCACTTAAGAAAGCGATAGAACAGAGAATTGCCGAACGCGCAGCTGCGGGAACAAGCCCGGGAGTGACGGCGCCTGTACATAATGCACCGCCAGGCAGCGGGTATCGTCGTCAGACAGTGGAAACAGATGTGGGCTCATTTGTAGTCGATATAATTGCTGCTGATTTAAACTCCACTCGAGTAGTTGTTGAAACAGCGAGTAGCGGAGATTGCGCCAACGACTGCCCGGTTGACTCGTTGGCAAGTTTTGTGGGTAAAGCAGGTGGATATGCTGGCATCAATGGTCCGTACTTTTGTCCTGCCGAGTATCCTAGCTGCGCTGGCAAAACCAACTCATTCGATACGCTGCTAATGAATCGTCACAAAACATATTTTAACTCAGCCAACAACGTCTATAGTTCCGTACCGGCAATTATTTTCAGTGGCAACTCGGCCCGAGTGGTTGGCGCAAGTCAGGAATGGGGTAGGGATACTGGTGTGGATGCGGTCATTGCTGCCCAGCCGTTGTTGCTCATGAATGGAGAAATTCGGTTTGGAGGAGACGGCGATCCTAAGAAAGGTAGTAGGGGTTCGCGCAGTTTTGTTGGCGTACAGGGAAGCACGGTCTACATCGGAGTGGTACGGAGTGCAACGGTAGCCGAAGTTGCTTGGGTGCTCAAGAAGCTTGGACTGCAGCATGGCTTAAATTTGGACAGCGGTGGTTCGACCGCACTGTACAATGCTGGACGGTATGTGGCGGGTCCAGGCAGAAACACGCCATTTGGAATTATTCTGGTGCGCAAGTAATTGTTGGTCTGCTACAATCGCGCCATGATTACCAATTTTTTCTCAATCAAAAAATTTGATTTGTTGGTTGCCTTGTATACGTTCTGTATTCTGGCTGCTGAAACTATGGGCGGGAAGACGTTTCCGCTGGCTAATGTGTTTGGTTATCAGTTAAATGCGAGTGTCGCAATTTTTGTGTTGCCACTTATTTTTAGTGTCAATGACGTCATTGTGGAGGTGTACGGCAAAGAGCGAGCCAGGAGTGTCGTGCGGTCTGGACTGCTTATGATTGTGTTTTTACTTGGATTCACTATTTTAGCTACCAGCTTGCCACCGTCTACCCGATTTGCTGCCAGCGAAGGCGCGTATGACACGATTTTCCACCAGTCTTCAAGAATTTCAGCGGCGAGTTTAACGGCATTTGCACTGGCTGAGTTTTTGGACGTATTTGTGTTTGCCAAGCTGCGACAGTTGTTTGGCAAGAAAAAATTGTGGCTGCGTAATAATTTGTCCAACTTTATTTCACAGTTCGTGGACACCACAGTTTTTATGACCTTAGCATTTTATGCATTTGACAAGTCATTTGACGCAAACTGGGTGTTTCTGGTGAGCTTAATTTTGCCCTATTGGTTGCTTAAGTGTAGTATGTCAATTCTGGAGACCCCTTTGGTGTACTTGGGTGTGCGATGGTTGAAAACTGAGAAATCTGCATGAAGATAACTGCGCTCATGGTTGCATCGGTTGATGGCAAAATTACTCGGGATTCAGGTGAGAGTATTTACGACTGGACGTCACCCGAAGATCAAGAGCAGTTTTTTGCAACGATCCGTAGCGCTCGAGTCATTGTTATGGGCAGGCGTACTTGGCAGGCAGCACGGGACAAAATCGTGTTGCAGCCTGAGACCCTGCGTGTTGTTTTAACCAGTCGCCCAACGGAGTTTGCAGCTGAATCTGTGCCTGGCCAACTGGAGTTTTCCGCGCTCAAGCCACGTGAGTTGGTGACTAAGCTGGCAGCCGATGGACGTGAGCAGATTCTGGTAGTAGGGGGTGCTCAAGTGTTGGGGGCATTCTTGGCTGATCAGTTGATTGACGAACTGCAACTGACGGTTGAACCCTGGCTGTTTGGATCCGGAATGGCGCTGTTGCCCGAACGATCCATCAATGCGCAGCTACAGCTGATAGAGTTACGGAAACTAAATGCACGAGGCACGCTGCTATTGCGGTATGCGGTTGCGTCAACTGTGTGAGTTTATTCTAGTGCATGCAGTGGTGATCTACTATACAATGTAGTAGATGCCTAAACTTGCCACAGTTTTTTTTGCTATTGCCGGAATTTCAATTGGTTTGCTGGTGGTTTTGCAGTTTGGATTGCTTGGGTCACGTTCTGAGTCTTCCGATGGGGTCAAATCGCTCACTGACTCAAGTGAATCAACTCAGTCGGCAACGCCTCATCCGCTATCTATTGCGGCCTTGCGCGCAGGAGTGTATCCGGGTAGTCAAATTACAATCGAAGAGCGACTACCGGCCGGTTCAAACTACCAGCGGTATCGTGTGTCATATCTTTCGCAAGGTCTCAAGCAATTTGCATTATTGACAGTACCCAACGGGGAAAAACCATCAACCGGCTGGCCGGTCATTGTGTTTAATCATGGATATATCCCACCCAATGAGTACCGCACCACTGAGCGCTACGTGGCGTATACTGACGCTTTTTCGCGTAACGGTTATGTGCTGATTCGTCCAGATTATAGGGGACACGATCAATCAGAAGGTGTTGCAGAAGGTGGGTATGGTTCTAATGCGTACACGATTGATGTGCTCAATGCGCTCGCATCAATTAAACAGTATCCTGACGCAGACCCTGATCGGATTGGCATGTGGGGTCACTCGATGGGCGGTCACATTACCGTCCGGGCTATGGTAACCGACCCCTCAATTAAAGCAGGTGTCATTTGGGCAGGCGTTGTGGGGTCGTACACAGATCTACTGAGAAATTGGCGACGGGGAAGTATGCTCCCCCCAACGCCCAGTCCAAATAGTCAACGAGGTCGGTGGCGCGCAAGCCTGATTGCTGAGTATGGTGAGCCCGAGGCTAACCCTGCATTTTGGCAATCACTTTCAGCCAACTCATTTTTGGGCGATATCTCTGGACCAGTGCAGTTGCACCATGGAACTGCGGACGATTCGGTGCCGGTGGAGTTTTCGCGGACGCTCAATAGGCAGATGCAGGAGGCAGGGAAAAACAGCGAGCTGTTTGAATATCCAGGTGACGATCATAATCTCAGTCAAAACTTCAGTTTAGCTGCCCGCAGGTCAGTAGAGTTTTTTGACAAACAAGTCAAAGGTAGCAGGCCCTAGCTGTGCAGTGTGTTCATGCATATTCGCTATGCATTGCATGGAGCGGATAGTTTTTGCGATACTGTTGTAGTACTTTCATTTTCCAAGAAAGGGGCACAGATGAAACTGCTGCATCCCGTTTTTTTCATTCTGACCGTGGTTGGGGCTCTCAACTGGGGTCTAGTCGGTCTGCTGAATATAAATTTGGTCACACTGCTGTTCGGCAGGTTGCCAGTTATGGAGCAGATTGTGTATGTGTTGGTTGGTCTGTCGGCAGTTGGACTGTTGCTGTCGCACAAAAATGATTGCAAAGCTTGCGCAGAGTTGATGAAGAAGTAGAGGAAGCTGGCAATTTTTTCGATTTGTTACTTCCTTGCTGTGCATTTGTGGCGGTTGCAGTAGTTTTTGCTGGTAAAATACCGGTATATGTCACTTTCTGTCGGAATAGTCGGCCTCCCCAACGTAGGCAAATCCACCCTGTTTAATGCACTCCTAAAACGCCAAGCAGCTCTAGCTGCAAACTATCCGTTTGCAACCATTGATCCAAACACTGGCATTGTGCCTGTGCCTGACATACGATTGGAACCGCTCGCCAAGGTTGTACATACAACAACCATTAAGCCAGCCACCGTAGAGTTTGTAGACATTGCTGGTTTGGTCAAGGGTGCCTCTGAGGGCGAGGGTTTGGGTAATCAATTTCTGTCCCACATCCGCGAAACCGACCTGATCTGCCATGTGGTGCGGGGGTTTACCGATCCCGATATTATTCGCGAGGGGAGCGTTGATCCTGTTTCTGATGTGCAAACGATTGAAACAGAGTTGCTGTTGGCTGATTTAGCAACGTTGGAAAAACAAAAGGCGCCCAAAGCTACCAAAGAGCCCGAGCTGCTCAAGCGTTGGGCGGTAGTTGAGCGGTTGCAGGAGGCAGCACGCGCGGGCAAGCCTGTGCGTGAGGTTGTACACTCAGACGAAGAGCGACAGATAGCGCGAGAACTGGGCTTGCTGACGGCGAAAACTATGGTGTATGCGGTTAATGTGGACGAATCAGTTGTTGCAAAACAAGCAGAACTTGCACCGGAATATGCCCAGCAACTGGGGGCAAACCCAGAAAACGTGTTGGTGATCAGCGCTAAAATTGAAAGTGAACTCAGCGCGCTTTCGGATGAAGATCAGATGCTGTTTTTGACAGAGCTCGGGTTGGCTGAGAGTGGCCTTGAGCGGATCATTGCTCGAGTGTACCAGCTACTTGGATTGCAAAGCTTCCTCACCGCGGGCGAACTGGAGGTTCGTGCATGGACAATTCGAGCGGGTATGAAAGCACCGGAAGCCGCAGGCGTGATTCACACAGACTTTACCAAAAAATTTATCAAAGCCAACGTGGCAGACTATGCTGATTTTATGGCATTAGGGGGTTGGAAAGGGGTGCGCGAGAAAGGCAGGCTGCGGATTGAGGGCAAAGAATATGTGATGCAGCCGGACGATGTCGTGGAGTTTATGATTGGAACTTGATCGTTCCATGCTATAATACCACCAGTACAAAGCTCCACCCACCTCGCAACGTGCGAGGTTCCATAACTCCAGGGTGGTGCATACGAGCCGTTTTGAGCTCAAAGGAGGATTCATGTTACAGCTCACCGCTGATGCGCGGGTGCGTCAATACGAATTGACGTTTTTGGTTCCCGCTTCCTTGACTTCCACCGAATTAACGCAGGCAACTGACGCAGTTGCAGGCTTGGTGAAGAAGTATCATCTGACTCTAATTTCCCAAGATGATTGGGGTAAGAAAGAGTTGGCGTACCCTATTAAGAAAGCAGGCACACGCCACAATCAAGCGCTGTTCAAGCACTGGGTATTGGAAGGCAGTACAACTGAAATTCAAGCTTTCGAGCGTGATTTGTATCTGCAGGGTTCCTTGTTGCGCCACTTGTTGGTGTTGGCAGAAGCCGCAGAAGCCGCAGAAGCAGAGCAAACAGCTGCAACTGTCAAATCTGAGTAAAAACGCTACACTTTATGTACGGATTCACACATATACTCAGGGAAGAGCATAACTAGACGAAAGGAAACACCATGTCAGCTCGATCGCTCAACAAAGTACTCCTCATCGGTAATCTGACCAGAGATCCGAACTTACGCTACACGCCAGGTGGTGCCGCTGTATGTTCATTTGGTCTGGCTACCAACCGCACTTGGACTCCCACCGAGGGTGGTGAGAAGCAAGAGCGTGTCGAGTACCACAACGTAGTTGCCTGGTCCAAGTTGGCTGATATCTGCGGCCAACTGCTGCACAAAGGTGACAAAGTCTATGTTGAGGGTCGTCTACAAACTCGCGACTGGAAGGGCGACGATGGTACCGAGCGCAAGACCACTGAAATCGTGATCGAGAATATGATTCTGCTGCGTTCATCTCGCGGTGGTGGATCATACCAATCTGACGAAGACTATGGTGATGATGCGTCAGCAGGTGCTGGTATTGCCACAAACTCAGGAACCACTCGTTCTGGCAAATCAGCCAAGAAAAAAGGTGGCGATGAGGATGAAACAATCACTGATGATGTTGAATCAGTCGAAGATGTATCTGACGATGTACCATTCTAGGACATATAACCGGGTCAAGAACCCATTAATAGAAAGTAACTATGAAACCAAAGAAGAAAATTCGCAAACCAAAACGCCGCGCAACAAAAGCAAGCGCAGCTTTGACATTCACGTATAAGAAACCGGAAGAACTCAAACGTTTCATCAATGAGCAGGGCTCTATAACCGCTCGTGCTCAGACGGGCTTGTCACAGAAGCAGCAGAAACGTCTCGCGACTGCGATCAAACGGGCGCGTCATCTGGCAATGCTTCCGTTCACACAAGTCTTGTAGACCATTTACGTACATGAGTAAAAGAGCTCCATGCAATCATGGAGCTCTTTTTGCGTTATTTTAGTGCTGCTCAATGTTGTGGCTTGCACCTTCCCAACTACTAGAGTTCGTCCTACAATAGAGTGCCTATGCGATCTACCGCTGCAATGATTCAGTATTTCCTCATGTTCGGGTTGGTGTTGGTGTTAGGCATGTTCTTGGAGAATCGTTATTTGATTGCCGCAAAATTAATGGGTGGCCAGAGCATCCAGCAGACTTCAACAGAGCTAGCAAAGCTTGTTAACACAGCGCAACCTGCTGACAAAGAAGAAGTTGACTTTAGGGTTTTCTGGGAAGTGTGGTCAATTCTGCAACGTGATTATCTCAAACAAGAAAACATCAACACAGAAAAAATGGTCCATGGCGCGATAGGTGGTATGACTGCGTCGCTGGGCGACCCGTATACAATGTACCTACCTCCGGTCGAGAATGAACGCAGTGGTCAGGACTTGGCTGGGACATTTTTCGGTGTGGGTATTGAGTTAGGATACAAAGATGGCGTGCTAGCTGTTGTAGCACCACTGCCAGACACTCCCGCTGACGCAGCTGATGTTGAGGCAGGAGACTTAATTATCAAAGTTGTAGATGAAAACAAAAGTCTCGATGGTGACACGGCAGGGTGGTCTTTGGAACAAGCTGTAGAAGCTATTCGTGGGCCAAAGGGCAGCACTGTTAAGCTGACGCTAGTACGCGAAGGTCGTACTGAGCCATTTGAAGTTGCTTTGCAGCGAGGAGAGATTGTTGTCAAGTCAGCAGAACTTGAGTTTGTTGAGCATGCTGGTAAAAAGGTCGCACACATTTCGCTGAGCCGATTTGGTGAACGGACCAATGGCGAGTGGGACAACATCGTATCGGAGGTTCTTAAACAAAAAGGTTCAATTAGTGGCATCGTGCTCGACATGCGTAACAACCCTGGTGGTTTTTTTGATGGTGCTATTGACATTGCCAGTGAGTTTATTGATGGAGGTACGGTGGTGATCCAGAAGGGTAAATACAACGAACAAGCATTTTCGGCCAGAGGAAAGTCACGACTGAGCGGCATACCGATCGAAGTTTTGGTCAACAAAGGATCAGCATCAGCTTCTGAGATTGTTGCCGGAGCACTTCGCGATCGTTTGGATGCTAAGTTGATAGGTGAGAAAACGTTCGGCAAAGGAACTGTGCAGGACCGCCAGGAACTAAGTAATGGTGCGGGATTGCATGTCACCATCGCTCAGTGGATGTTGCCAGAGGGAGAGTGGATTCACGAGACAGGTATCCCAGTTGATATCGAGGTCAAGCAAGATCCGGAAACTGAAGCCGATGAGCAGTTGCTGAAAGCCATTGAGGTGTTGTAATATCGCCTCAGCCATTTTTCAGTATTTTGTGCAACAGTTAGGAGGTGTTTATGCCAGACAAACCTCAATATACCAGCGTACGATCATTTTTACTCGGACTTGCAATTTCTGTGGTGGTACTTGCCTCATTTTTTGGGGGAGCCATCGCTGATCGCCTGTTCGTTATCAAACCGTTGGACGCGCTGCTTTCGCGCAGTGGAACAAACGGTTCGCCTGCAGGAGAGGGTTCGCGCTTGTCTCCTTTGGCAAACTTATTACCATCTGGAGCCAATTCAGTTCCCGACATTGCAGAGCAAGCATCGAAGTCTGTAGTGACGGTTTCTGTGACGCGCCGCCAACAGCGCTTCGACATTTTTGGCGGCGGGCTGTTTAACTTTCGCGTCCCTCGGCAGAATGACTTTGAAGAAATTCAGCAGGATATCGGCACTGGGTTTGTGGTGGATGAGACAGGTTTAATTGTCACCAACAAGCACGTTGTGTCAGATCCGTCGGTCGAGTACACGGTTATTGATGCAGAAGACAAAGAGCACACGGTCAAAAATATTTACCGTGATCCGACTAACGACTTGGCAATTCTGAAAGTAGAAGGCCTGCAGCAGAAGCCGTTGCCAATGGGTAACTCGGACCAGCTGCGGGTGGGCGAATCAGTGATCGCGATCGGTACCGC
>CAZBMX010000013.1:0-13167 GCA_964493195.1 uncultured Pseudomonadales bacterium | reverse complement strand
CAGCATCAATGACGACATCAGTGAGTTGCCGCTGAATTGCGCTGTTACCTTTTGTTGCCCGAGCAGACTTCATGTCAAGTGCGTCTGTAAGTGTGACAACGGTGGGAAAAACCGATGTCAATTCCTGTACACAATCAACACTTAAACTACAGGGAATGTGTGCAAATTGATTCGTAACACCCACATGCGAAATCATCACAGGCAAAAATGGGAAAGCTCCCAACAGCCGTTTGTAGATAGAAACATCATCCGGATCAACTACTACAGAATCGAATCTGGTGTGCAAATCGTATCGAGCTGTGCCGATGCCGGGATAATGTTTGATCACGGGCACGATGTTATTTTCTAAGAAAACTGAAATGTACTCTGCCGCAGTTGTAGCCACAATTGACGCGTCACTTGAACACACCCGATCTCCCAGCACCGATTCCTTCGTCCCAGTGTCAATCACAGGTGCCAACACAACAGTAACGCCAGCTTGGCGCAACTCAATAGCTGATTTGTTCAGCAGGCCGATGCGTTCTTCTCGTGTGAGCGCGCACATATCTTGCCAGCTCGGGAGAAGGGAAAAACCGTCGCCCGCGAGTCGTTGGACACGCCCACCCTCGTGATCGACCAGCATGAGTGGTTGGATGAATTCAGTCGCGGAGCCAGTAGCGAACTCGGTCTGTTTTAACTCAGCTATCATTGCGGCGACTTGGGCAGAAGAAATTTTTTGCCCAACTATCAATACTGCACCTGGTCTAAACCGGAGTTGAGACGCAATTCCCGTTTGCCGCTCTCCAAACAACTCGGAGATATCTGCAGATAAGCTGGCAGTATTCTCTGATGAACTGGGTGCTCCCAATGCTACAGGCAACGCAAGAATCTGTGCAATTTTATCCGAAACCGACAACTGTGCTACAAGCGCCGTTGCCGTTGGTACTTCAGCGACCACAGCGGAATCTGAGGCAGAAGGCGATTCATCTACTGGTTGTACGACATCCTGTGACTCAGTAAAGTACGGACGATTGAAGTAATTGTACCCACTAACCAGTGTCAACAAGAACAGTCCAAACAGTAAAATTCGCACTCTCCACTTTGGGGGCATGCATACATTATACGGCACCGAGCCTACTTCTTATGTTCTGCTTTCAGCTGCTTGAGCTTCCACATAAACAACTTTGCCTTGCTGCGCGCTGAAGCTGCATCGGCCACAAACGAAAGCGCCCGCTCTAGCAACAGTCGATTCTCGGTTTTTGCCAGTCGCATGTAGAGTGACTTATGCGCCATATCATTGAGCTCAACAGCCAATCGATAGCCAAAATCCTGAAACTCCTGTGTGATAAAGCCGCCCTTGTCCTCCAGTTCGAATCCGTCAAGCAAACTCGCGATTGATTGGAAGGGAACTTTTTTTGCACCTGCTGCTACCATATACTACGCCTCATCAAGCTGTTTACTCTGCACCAGCGTGCTAAACAACACGCCGAGCGCAGCCACGATAAAAATCGTGTACCAACCAAACGGCAATGCCAAAAACGCTACCACAAACAACAGCCAAAACACAATCGCACCCATACTCATCACCACCTCACGGTACACATAGTACGAGAGCGCTTGCGAGCCCTTGCCGCGGCGCATAAACTCCATGTCGAAGTAGAGCCAGTGAAAGTTGGCCAGGAGTTTGTCCAACGCATCCACTACCGCAATCGACCAGATTGTTAAAACCCCGGTGCGGATAAACCACAGTATCGACAACGCGCCACCCGACGCATAAAACGGCCGCCGCGTTTGACTTTTTGCCAGGTAGAATCCGGTAAAAAACGTCACCACCAGAGCCAAAAACAGTGATAATGTGTACAAAAACCCAACCTCATCCACCGAACCTAAAATCAAAAACACATACAGCGGCCACACAAACAGCACTACATCATTGCAGTATCGGCCAATAAACGCGACTGACAACTTGCGGTACTCAGTTTCTTGCAGCCAACTGCGCAACTCAGCCCAACTTACCGTGTCATGTTCGTGGCCGATATCCAAATAAATTGCAAATAACAAGCAAATCAACGTTCCCACAATGCCAAGTAAAAATAATGACTCTAAACCAAACGCCACGGCCAAAATCCCGCTAATGGCAGGAGTAACCGCAGCCATCAACTGCAAGAGAAACTGCATAGTGGTTAAATCCTGCCCCACATGCTCGCGACGCATGCTCTTGCTCAACACCACATGAAAACTGTTCCAAAAAAAATTCATCTGCACTGCTTCAAACACCGCCGCTAACCACACTACCACAGGGTGAGTTTGACTATAGTACAACGCGGCAAAGGTCAGCAGCTGCACAGCCGTGCCGATCACAATGCCTTTTTGGTATCCGATCTTGCTGATCAGCGTGCCGGAGGGAATGGCTGTCAGAATCACCAAGACCCGCATGACAATAAAAAACAGCGCAATCAGCAGCACTCCCTGTTGTAGCGTGCTCAAACCAAAACGATCGAACCAATGTACCTGCTGGCCCAATTGGAACAAGTAAATCGGCAAAAAGAAAAATGAAAACTTATTGACCAAATCCCGCATCACGCGCATGCCATACAGCAGCCGCATGTTCCGTCCGGTATCGATACTCAGGTGCGGCAAGTGAAACAGGTACGTGTTAAATCGTGGCATAGCTGAACGTGCTACATTTAGGCTGCAGCGATCATCAGTTGATCAATAGTTCTGTGCAGCAGCGGAAAGGTTTTCTCTTGTAGATGCATGATCTCAGGTTCTGCCAAGCGTTGCAATACATAGTCTCTGCCGGGCATGAGGCGCTCTCCGCCGCGCGCATCGATGCCAATTCGCCCGTGCCAGAACTGGTCGGTGCCAAGGTGGGTCACTACCGAGTTTAGGCCATTATGCACTTTCGGCCCCGTACCAAACTGGACCTTGTACTCGCCAAACGCTATGTCGAGGTCATCGTACAGCAACACCACCTCAGGAAAACCTGCTGCGGTTGACGCAACTTTATAAAAATCGAGCACTCCCCGCACCACCTGGCCAGATTCGTTCATATAACACTCTGGCAACACCAACATGACTTCGGTGGTGAGATGCAGTTTGGCGATGCTGGCTGACAGCCTGGCAGATTTCTCGAACTTTGCCAGGTGTTGATCTGCCAGAAACTGGACTGCACGCTTGCCGGCGTTGTGGCGGGTGAGTTCATATTCAGGGGTGGGGTTGCCGAGACCAATCAATATGCGCATGAGGTCATTGTAGCAGGCGTTTGCAGTGGCGCAAACGAAACCTGCATCTTCGCGTATAATACCCACCACATGCACGCAACACCAAACACCGTGATCTATTCAACCATCGAAGGACACGCAAGCATTGCAGCTGCTGTGGCAGAATGTCTGGCAAGCCGTAGGATCCCCCATCAGATTCACAACTCAGTCGATCCAGTGTTGACGCTGTACCGAATTTTATATCGGTACCGACCCTCACTCATCGGCACAGCGTTCAACATCATCAACCATCCACAGATGATTCCATTGGGGAAAAAAATCCTGCGCTATAGTTATCAGAATGAAGCATCGGAAACATTGGCGTCGTTTAAACCAGAGCTGTGCATCTCAGCAAACTGGGGTTTTAATCCTTCACTCGAACATTTTCAAGACCAGCAACCCTTTAAATTCATCAGCATTGTCTGTGATCCACGCAGCTTCCAACTGCACAATATTGCTAACTTCCCGGCAGTTAACTGTGTTTTTGACGACACTGCTGCAAAAGCAATACGGAGATATGCTCCCGATTCCAAGCTTGAAGTAACTGGCTGGTTTGTTCGATCAGAGTTCGAAAAGAAGTACGATCAAAATGCAGTGCGTACAGAACTTGGACTGAGCACCGATTGTTTAACCTATCTGTTTGTCAGTGGTTCCGAGGGAACTGCAACGATTCTGAAGCCACTGCATTCACTGTACGACTCCAACATCCCGTTGCAGGTTATTGTGGCTTGTGGCAGCAATCGATTGCTCAAAACACACATACAAATGTTAAGCAAGCTCGCAAAGAATCGCAACAAAGTTGTCCAATTTATCCCACTCCCTTTCACAACGGAAATTCATAAATACATGCAAGCAGCCGACCTTGTTATCGGCAAAGCAGGTCCGAATATGTTGTTTGAGTCAGTTGCGACAAAAACTCCGTTCTTTGCATCCACGCACAATAGTGGCCAAGAGGATGGCAACTTGGACATCATTAGAGAGTATAAGCTAGGATATGTGCAGGAAAACAGTGATAAAGCCAGCGAACTACTCATTCAAATCGCAAAAAAACCGGAAAAGTTGGCTGGGTTCGACAGCTCGCTCGTTGAGCTGGCTCGGTACAATGAAAAATCAAAAACCCGACTGCTCAAAATCATCGATCAATTGTAAGCTCGCAACACCGCGGCACACTCTGCTTCAATCTGGGTAAAAACATCTGTTCGCAGTGACTGCAACACCAATACGTGGTGTGCTTCGGGTACCATTGTTAATTGTATATGCCGATTAGCAGCCACGACGAAGCGCAAATGCTGGATGGGGAAAATTCTGTCTTTTTGGCCTTGAAAAATGCGCGTTCTCACCGTGATTTTTTGCAAGTACACGCCTGCCGGAAATTTTGCGGCTTCCCATAAAAGTACGACGTACGTAGCAAGCGAGGTATGCATGATATCTGCAATCACTCGTTTGAGAGAAAACTGTCCAGAATCAATGTCTGCCGAAAAGTCTCGTCGCCCACTGCGATGTGTGCTGGGCAAAACAGCATGCAATCCGGCGCACAATCTGCTACAAACTGATGAAAAGCGACTGTTGGCAAGCCAACCTAATATTGGCAGCTGCGAGCCAGTACTGATCAAAATTATCTCGCACACATTCGGCAACTGGTGCGACGCCGCCAGTGCGACAAGGCTGCCGAAGCAATGACCAATCAGCACCGTGGGCATAGGCGGCAACTGCTCGAGTTGGCGTGTCAGCTGATTTGCCTGTGCGATCACACTCAACTCTTCGACCAAATACTCCCTACTTGATTGTCCTTGGCCAGCCAGGTCAAACGCAATTGTTTCAACCGGCAGAGCACTCTCCAACTGCTGGCGCAACTCATCCCATACACTGCTTTCACCGCCTAAGCCGTGCAGCAAGACGATGCGCAGTTTTGGTTCTGCGCGAGAGCTCTGGGTGAAAAAGAGTGGTTGCATAATTTTTACTGAGCACCCTGTCCAGAAACTGCCTGCATTACCTCAGCAGATGAGAGAGCAAAAGAGTCGTGTCCAACGCCATCAATTGCAATCATCATTGCAGCGATCAATGTTTCATTCGCATCCTGTCCAAAAAATCTCGTCGCATCCTCAAATGAGTAGATTACATCCAATGTTGGAATGATAAATCGACACAACCCACCAGCCATGTAAAACTTCTGGAAAATTTCAAATGGTTCTGACTTCAGAATCTGGAACTGCATCCGCAAAAATGACCCCACGAGGAATGATGCGGTGCTCCATTTTTCGCGCAAACTTTTGCCTTTCAGCAAGGCTTGAATTTGGCCACCAAAAAATCTGTCTGCTCCAGCGTCTACCTCTGGCCGCAGTATTTTCCCTCGTTCAACGAGGTGTTCAGCAGCGCCTTGCCAGTTCTTAGCTCGAATTGCTGCAACTAATTGTCTATCAGTTTCAACAACCAAGCCGTGGATTCTTTCTTGTTCCTCAACAGGCAGTGATGAGAAGTAACCCTCCCGCGATAATCCATTGCGATGGGGGATTGTTCCCTCAGTAATAGCTGATCCTGCAATCGGTCCCACCATCTGCTCAACAATAGATTGCAATCCTGCGGCAAGTTCTACCTCCGATATTCCTGTAGGCACCAGCAATCCAACGGAGTTGATACCATGAAACACGGGATGATCTTTGCGAACTACCCGCTTCCACATATCAAGATATTCTGACGCTCGTTGTATCATTCCCCAGGGGGCAATGAACACCACTTCCAATTGTCGCAAACGCTCCTGCCAACTAGGTCCTTTTGGATCGAAATTTTTCCGTTTCAGTTCGTAGTATCGCTCAAGTCCAGCAAACACTTGACTGAGTTCAACAGCTCCCATGGAATGCACGACAAATCGCACCCGCCCGCCCTCATCAAGTCTTCTTGCTGTTTCGCCGATCAAACGCGCAATTTTCGCTCGATCAAGCTCACGCAATGAGACGGTTGAAGCCTCCGCTGCATATGTGTTGGCAAGACCACTTGCGACTTGTGCTCTATATATCCACTCATTTCCCTCATTTGTCCCTAACGCGCCAGCAATGAACACTTGGTGAACTGTCTGCTCGTTTTCTTGCATGCTACTTTCAACTTACAACTGCCCCAACTCCTCCACAGTCGTCGCATCCTGCCAGCCTTTGTCCTCGCGCACGCGCACCAACCGGGGAAAGCGCAGCGCTACGCCGGCGGTGTGCACGGGGGATTTAGTAATTTCATCAGCTGCCACCTCCACCACAATGGAGGGGGAAATCCAGACATCCGGGTATAAACTTTTTTCGACTTCATACAATGCTGGTTGCTGGGCAACGGCTTGAGCATCGAAGCGCTCGCGCAGACTTGCCAACTGCTCCTCACTGATACCGGTGCCAATTTTCGCGATGGTTTTGATAGACTCACTTGCTTGTTCGCGTACGCCCACCAAAAAAGCCCCCATGCCAAACTGTGCCCGTTTGCCCCGTCCGCGATAGTAGCCCAGCACAATCACGTCCACGGTGTCCGTCAGTTTGCCCCGCGCGCCTTCTTCTTCTTTGATCTTTACCCACGACCAACCTTTGCGGCCACTCTGATACGTCGAATCTACTTTTTTAATGACCGCTCCCTCCAACCCTTCGGCTAGAAAGTGCTCATGCTGTTGTCGCAACACTATCGGGTCACTAGTCACGATTGTCTCCGTGATAACAAATTGATCGCTTTGCTTGATTAGCTTGTTTAATAGATCTTTTCTATCTCGCAATTTTTCTTGCAAAAGACTATTCCCATCATGCACCAGCACGTCAAACAGGTAGTAGCGCAGTGGCACCGATTCGGCTGTTTGCGCAATGTCGTGCTTGCGTTTGCGGGTTATTGTTTCCTGGAATGGCTTAAGCTGCCCAGTCTGCGGGTCATATCCAATCGCCTCGCCATCAAACACCGCTCGGCCCGGAATCATCTCGAGCAAAGCACTTACTTCAGGAAACATGTGCGTGGCATTCTCCAAGTTGCGGGTAAACACCCGCACGCTCCGCTTGCCTGACTCATCAAGGAATCCAACGTGGATCTGCACTCGCAGCCCATCATACTTAGGCTCCACAAACACCTCGCCCATTTTTTCGATAATTTCTGCTGCCGAGTTGAGCCGCTGGCACAGTGCAGGCACAACGGGTACACCCACCTCAGCTGAGTACTGTTGCAAAAAGGCTGTCAGCTGTTCGGGCTCGGTTCGGTGTTGCAAAAACCCAGCAGCCAAACTGCCAATGTCGGCTTTTTTTTGGTACGCATCCTCGAGTGCATCGCGATACTGCTTGTCCCCTGCCACCGCCCAAGACAGCGCATCAAGCATGGTCATGCTGGAAAAACCGAGCCGCAGTTTACCCATAATGATGCGGACGATAAACTTACCTGCTATTGGTTCCACCGACCGCAACAACTCCGAAAGCAGTGCGACTTTGCGTTCCTGAGAACCGGCTCCACCCTCGCGGGCAATCAAGGCTAGCCTGGCATGTACGCTGGCCACATCAAGCTGCGCGTCATGTTGGGGCAGCTTTTCTAGGACAGCTTCAGCCACCAGCCCAATATCACCCAACCGTTTGTACAGTTGCTCAACATCAGATATTTTGCTTGCATCATCAATCTCAGCAAACAGGGCGTTTTGTGCGTTTGAATCAGCTTCTGCAGCTGCAAAATGTCCCCACACCTCCCCCAACGTCCGCAGCAACATTTTGACGGACAACTGAAACTCCAGCGACTCATACGCCGGCACGAGTCCACCCTGCAGCAAGTAGTTAGCCTGCTTAATTTCTGATGAATCAAGCGCGCGATATAGTGCGGCCAGCTCGGCGGTCATTTCTAAGCGACTAGCGATGGATTCGAGCCGTTGTAAATATTGAGCAAAGTCTGAAAATTGCATATTGAAGCTCATTATATGCACAGGTACAAGCGATACCAATAGAAGATCATTAACCTTGATAACGGCTTCTCTGTCGTTCTAAGTATGCTTTGTTGGGGAATTCTAAGTTCCGATCAGAATACCATTTTTCCAATCTGTCTAGTAACTCTAAATTATCCTTATTTGAAAAATTGGTAGATTCTTTTTCGATTGTCATTTGAGTACTGATCATACTCCTAACCAAATCGGGCGGCACTTTGCTAGGATCAATAAATCCATCAATGCGCTCCTGAATCAGCGCCAAATTTAATTTATATTGTTCCACTGTACTTGGCTGAAGTTTGCGTTCGTCCATATGAGTCTTCCTATATTAGGAACCAAGTACTTGATTAAGTATCGTTATCATTATATATCAAATAAGATCTAGTGCTACTCCAGTAACCGGTAGCGCACGCCCTTGGTCACCCCGTGTTTCTCGATCACTCCTTTTTGAATCAAGTCTTTGACGTCACGCAGAATCGTATCTACAGACACGTTCGGCAGAATCGACTGCATGTCGTCCGAGGTCACCACGTCTTGTTGTTGAAACAACTCCAGCATCAAGATCTGCCGCTCGGACAACGCCACTTGCTTGCCCAACTGCCGCTTGAGTTTGAGATCTTTGGATAACCTAGTTACCTGGTTTTTGACTTTTTCCAACTCCAGCGCCAGACCGTAACAAAAATACTCCAGCCAATAGGTCAAGTTGGCGTCACCACTTTGCTGCACGGACAACAGTGCCTGGTAGTAGGCTTCCACGTCGCTATCAATGTACTGCTCAAGCGAAAAAAACTTCTTAAAATCATACCCGAGCGCATACATCACCAATGTCGCCATCGCCCGCGCTGTTCGCCCATTTCCTTCAATAAATGGATGAATGTAAACCAGCTGGTAGTGTGTAATCGCTGCCCGGAAAATCGCGTGCATGGTCTGTGCCGCAGCCGAGCTACCCCAACTGAAAAAATCTGCTACCAAGTAAGGAATCTCCACTGCCACCGGTGGCCGAAACACTACACCTCCAGAACTAGCACTTTTGACAATCACCTGTTTGTCCCGGAAGTGGCCAGCATACTGCTCCTCAATCACCCGGGCAACCGTGAGCTTGTGAATCGTATTGAGTGTATCGGTTGTATAAATGTGCGCGACGTTTGGATTTTTCTGCACGTCAATCCAGTTGATGACATTGCGATAGTTGATGACTTCCTGAATGTCGCGTTCACGCGCCATCAGGCCTGTCCGCCGCATCATTTCCGTGGTGTCACTCACATCCTCCATCCGCACCACCTGCTGGGCTTGCTCTTGGGTCAGGTCATTGCCTTCAATTTTGGTACCAAAATGCACCGTCCGGGTAAATGCTTCATCGCGAAACTTCGCCTCCCAGGCGGGCACGAGCGCTGCTTGGTCGATCACAGCCTTAGCAGCTTCAATGCGGGAGATGTATGTGAGCAGGTTGTTGGTGATGGAAAAGTTTGGGGTGTACATGAGTCTGTCTGTGCCGGTTTGAGCAGGCTTCGACAGCAGTATAGCGCAGATTTTTGCAAAAGGTGCGGGGATTTTTGGGAACTAAACGCTACAGTTCCTGCAAGAAAAAAATTGTACCGAAACTCAAGCATATGAACTCAAGAAAACTCTATACCATAGAGTACTTCACAACTGCCCGCGGCTACTCTCCTGTATTTGAGTTCATTAATAGCCAAAATGTCACAACTCAAGCAAAAATTTCTAACAGTCTTGACTTACTTGCAGAATATGGCATTTCATTAGGTTCTCCTCATATTAAGAAACTGCATGGAGATTCTTACAGTTAACTCATTAGCACAGGATTGTAAATATAGCAAAAATGTGATATACAAAGAACAATATGAATTGGAAAACACATAAGAGGCAGCTTTTGACAAATCCTAAATTTAGAGCAGCTCTAGCCAAAACAGAGCCTGAGTTTCAAGTTGCAAAAGCAATGATCGAAGCTCGAATGAAATTGGGTATTTCTCAATCTGAGTTAGCCAATCGACTGCAAACAAAACAATCAGTCATATCTAGAGTAGAGAATGCTAGAACAACTCCATCTGTTTCATTTTTGAAAAAATTAGCCCAAGCCCTGGAAATGCCCCTTACAATTCATATTCGTCCATAAGTTGCTATACTACCCCCATGCCAGACATCAAAACCCCAGAGAAAATCACCGAGCTACCCTTGGCCGTCGTCAAAAACATGATTGTACTTGCCACTAGTGGTTTCGGTGTGGTGGTCGCGCTTGCCTGGAACGAGCTCATCAAGGCCGTGGTTGAACAGTACATCGATCCCATTCTGGGCAAAAACAGTGGTGTGGTGTCACTACTCATTTATGCAGTTGCTATGACTATGCTGGCGGTGTTCGTTACCATGCAGTTAGGCAGTTTAGAAAAACGGCTCGAGAACTTGCGGGGTAAAAAAGAAAAAGTGTAGTCCATCAAACTGAACCGGAATTCAACAGTTCCCACAGCACCTTTGGCACTCGTTCAACCAACTGGCTTGCGCCAAAAAACACACCTTGTTGCTCATACAACTGCTCACCGGCTTGCTTATTTGCCCAACTTCCCAACACAGCAGCCACATCTGGAGCTTGTGTACACGCCAAGGCTGCCACTAGCCCCGCCAACACATCACCCGTCCCTCCTTTGGTCATACCGGCATTGCCGCCGCTAATGCGCTCAACCCGCTGGGAAGTGACAATCACGTCTTGTTTGCCTTTAATCAACAACACCGCGTCATGCAAACGAGCTGCCAGCTGTTGCAACGCTGCATCTGAGGCAAGTAGTGCCTCGACCGTGTACTCAGAAAACTCCGGTAGCTTGTGCATTAGCCGCTGCAACTCTGATTGGTGCGGAGTCAACACTGCATGCTCTGGCAAAAACTCTGGCCGCAGCATCTGCAGAGCACCCGCATCGAGCACCCAACGCTTCTCTGGGTAGCGCAGCAGCAAATGGTGCACCACCAAATCGGTGTCGCTATTCCACTCAGTGTCAGTAAGCTCGCGCTCAAACTCAGCCTGCGTGCGTTGCATAGCACTCGCCTGCCGCTCCATTCCTGGACCGATCAAAATTGCGTCAGCTTCAGCAGCGTAGTTTGCAACTTCTGAGCGCGGAATCACAATGCCATTCCAAAACTCGCCTTTAGCCTGCTGCACTAGAGCGTTTGTGCTTGGCACGGACGCATAGAACACCATATCCACAAACTGAGCGGCAGTGTCCAAACTCCACTTGCTGGCGGCATGGAACAACTCAGAGCCGCCGATAATGAGCAGCTTGCCATTTTGGCCTTTGTGCGAATCAGGCGCTGGCAAACGGAAGCGATCAATATATGGCTGAAGCTGTGGTGGTGTTGGCATAGGTTGGTTACGTTACCTGCGTATAAAGTAGCTGCAAACGCGGTTGCACCGCACGAACTATCTCGACTGTTTCTGGTTCAGTAGAAGTAATTATACTTTGATACTGCGGAATCAGTGCGAGCGCATGCTGTTTACTCTCCGCATCGAGTTCGGACAAGATGTCATCTAGCAGCAACACGACAGGCACCCCAAGTCGTTCGGCATATCGCAGTTCACACAACTTCATCCATAACACTGCCATCCGCTGCTGGCCGCGTGAACCAAACGCCGAGATGTCACGCGCCTCACCCCCAATCGGCAGCGACACAAAGAAGTCATCCCGATGCGGCCCAATCAAGCTATGGCCAGCCGCAATCTCTCGAGGTAAGTACTGCTTCTGCCGCTCCTGCGAAATCACCGACGGATCGTACGTTACCGTAAAGGGCAGTGCGAAATCCGCGCTGCTGCATTGGTGCAAAAAGTCTCGGCGAATATTCTGCAACACTTCGCCGTGTTTTAACACACCCGTATTCCAGTACGTCAGTGAAGCAGCCGGTTGCTCGCCATCCTTGACTTGGCCCAACAGCTTGTTGCGCCGCTGGAGCGTTTGCTCATAGGCTTTGAGTGCGCGCGCATACTCAGGGTGCAACACCTGCAGTGCATCATCCAGAAACGCACGCCGCCGCCCAGTTGAGCCTTCGATCAGCCGCATATCTTCTGGCCGAAACAACACGGGAAACACCTTGCCCACAGCATCCTGCTTGCGCCGCCTGATGCCGTTGACGCTAAACAGCCGCCCCAACGTCCGCCTGCCCTGCACTTCGCCACGCGTGACCATGACTTCGATCGTATCTTCGTCAAGCACCGCCTGCACCCGACCCAACTCCGCCGGAAACGAGATCAGCTCCGCAATCTGCTGGGCGCGAAAACTACTTCCGGTCGTTGCCAAGTACAGTGCTTCCAAAATCGTAGTTTTGCCACTGGCGTTGGCGCCAATGATGGCAAGGGCGGGTTCATCAAACTGCAACTGGAAGCTGCTGTATGAACGCAGGTTGTGGAGTGTGAGTGACCGGAGTGGTTGTTCCATAGGGCAAGGCTATTGTATCGCTTAAACTTACGTTTATTGCCGCGAGTATACGTATTACCAATCATATATACTTGCAAGTAGTGAGGGTAAGAGCGTATGCAAGAATTGGGCACAAATCAAATTTCAGATGAAATTGAGGGCATTGAGCTCAGGGAGCAATGGCACGCAATTGGCGAATATCTCGCCCCTGCCATACTCAAAACGCTAACAAGTGTAGAAACATTAGTAAAAAAACTCACTAATTGTGAAGTATGGATGTTAGAACGAGATGCGCTACCATTTTTCATAGCAAACCAATACAACAGTATTCTCTCATGCAAAACAAAACTTTTGCCCGCTAGCTCCAGCATTCTTGGCAAGGGTGTACGATACGGGTTTGATTCCGCAATCAGTTGGTACTCTCATAATATAAAAGATGAAACAGCACTGAGAGCAGACATACAGGTGCAACTGGATTATCTCATTCTCGATCCTCTAACCAAGTTTGGACTCGTCGCATTCTGTCGAACGATATACAGCAACTTAGATATCTCAACAACATTTTCAGATCAAGAAATTACAGACCAGCTTGAGGGCAAGT
>CAZBMX010000012.1:4088-13184 GCA_964493195.1 uncultured Pseudomonadales bacterium | reverse complement strand
TGAGCAGGGATAGCAGGTAGGGTACCCGTTGCAACAGGACGTCGAAGCTCACGCATGCTCGAAAGAATGACGAGCAATATGCTCTGATTGTTAGTCAGTTTTCCCTGTTTCAGTCTAGCTTTAAGCTCGCCAAAGGCCCTCGAGAAAAATAGTTCTTCAGAATTTCCTGCCAACTTGTCAATACATTCTTCAATTATTCTATCAGTTGATAAGTCAGCATATGCCGGACTTGGTTGTTGATCAGTCTGAAACGACTCCTGTTTTGAAGCTGCAAGCAATAAATCCATGAATGCATTATCTTGACTATCGTTTAACTCTGCATTTCTGTTTCGAGCTGCTAGCTCACATATTATTTGAGACTGCTGTAGTTGCGCAACTCCAGGCGAACCAGGTCTTGCCTCTCTATTGATCCTCCTACGCAATTCAAAAAGTAAATCCGCTGCCCCGATTTGTGCCAAGCTTGGTTCTTTTGTATAAATCAACTCACTCATGCAGGTATGATACTACATGAAAAGCTGAAATGCATTTCGAGGGTTTAAAAGAATAGCGGGGGCATTCACAACTACAAAAATGTACATTTATCCGAGCAATCTGAAAGAACTAACGACTGGTACTTCTGTAATCCAATCCTTGCTATCAGTTCTTCCCCAAACATGGTAAAGGGACCACGCGTCCCGAGGACATGTCTGCGTTTTCTCCTAACTCCACATGTAACAAACAAATGCATGCTGAGCGGTACTGAAGCTCTGACTGTTGCAACTTGAACGAATCGCAGCTACCGCAGTCAGAGCTTCATAAGCTGAGTGTTGCTCAGCGTCCCGAAGCATGCATTTGCTTTGTTACATTACATCATCCCACCCATATCCCCACCACCAGCTGGGGCTTTAGGCGGTTCTGGAATATCAGTAACCAGACATTCAGTGGTCAAAATCATGGAAGCAACTGACGCTGCGTTTTGCAGAGATACGATTGCGACCTTGGCTGGCTCGATGACGCCAGCTTTGACCATGTCACCAAACTCGTTGGTGAGTGCATTGAAGCCGAATGAAGGATCGTCCTTGGCTGCAACAGTGCGCACTACCCATCCAGCGTCTTCGCCAGAGTTGGTAGCCAGCATGCGGAGCGGCTCTTCGACAACTGATTTGATCAGGTCGATGCCGGTCTGCTCGTCGTGGTTGGCACCTTTCATCTTGGCCAGAACTTTGCCAGCTTGAATGAGGGTGACGCCACCGCCTGGGATGATACCGTCTTCGATTGCAGCTTTGGTTGCTTCTTTGGCATCTTTGACCCGCTCTTGCAGGTTCTTCATCTCGATTTCGGTTGAAGCACCAACTTGGATGACTGCCACACCACCGGTCAATTTAGCACGGCGCTCTTGCAGTTTCTCGATGTCAAAGTCTGAAGTTGACTTGGCAATTTCGGCGTCAATCTGGGACACACGAGCGTCAATGTCCGCCTTGGCACCCTTACCGCCCACAATAGTGGTGGTGTCTTTGGTTGCGCGTACGGAGTCTGCCCGACCCAAGTCTTCCACGCCCACATCTTTGAGCTGGCGACCAGTCTCGGATGAGATGTAGTTGGCACCGACCAGAACAGCAATGTCTTGCAACATAGCTTTGCGGCGATCACCAAATCCAGGCGCTTTGACTGCCAGGATGTTAAACGCGCCACGCAGTTTGTTCACGACCAGCGTGGTCAAGGCTTCACCCTCGATGTCGTCGGCAATCAACACGATGTTTTTGCTGACTTGCATGACTTTTTCGAGCATTGGCAAGATGTCTTGGATGCTGGAGATTTTGTAATCAGTTACCAAAATGTATGGCTGATCGTTGACCGCTTCCATGTTTTCGTTGCCAGCGGCAAAGTATGGAGAAGCATAGCCCTTGTCGAACACCATGCCCTCTTTGTGGTCGATGGTGATGTCCATGGTCTTGCCTTCTTCAACTTCGATCACGCCGTTCTCACCGACGAGCTCGATTGCTTCTGCAATTTTGCGGCCGATGACTTCGTTTTGGGCGGAAATAGTGGCCACTTTTTCCCAATCTGCTTTTTTGACAGGTTTGGCCAAGCGGCGAACTTCAGCGACTACTGCTTCCACAGCTTTGTCGATACCACGCTTCATCAACATTGGGTTGGTGCCGGCGGTAACGTACTTCATACCCTTAGCACTGATTTGTTGTGCCAAGAGAGTTGCGGTGGTGGTACCATCTCCGGTCATGTCGTTGGTCTTGGATGCAGCTTCTTTGACGAGCTGGGCACCCATGTTCTCAAATTTATCTTCGAGTGAAATCTCTTTAGCAACCGTGACTCCGTCGTGGATCACGTTTGGCGCACCCCATGACTTGTCCAAAGCTACATTGCGACCTTTAGGACCAAGGGTGGTGGTAACTGCTGCGGCGAGTTTGTTGATACCAATGAGCATTTTTTGGCGCGCATCGTCGCCGAATAAAAGTTGTTTGGCTGGCATAGTGCAAGACCTTTCTTAGAAAGCTGAATAACTACTTAATAACGGCAAGCAAATCTTCGAATTTGAGAAACTGATACTCCACATCTGCAACTTTGAAATCGTTGCCACCCCATTTTTTGTAGATGACTCTGTCACCTTTTTTGACTGGGCTCTCAACTTTTGCACCATCAATTACGGTAGCAGCACCAACGGAGAGGACTGTGCCATACAGTGGCTTTTCTTCTGCTGAATCGGGCAAATAAATACCTGATGCAGTTTGCTTTTGTTGTTTAGCTGGCTCAACCAGAACATAGCCAGGAAGCGGGGTTACCTTGGAAATGGAGACAGACGTGTCAGTCATAAAAACTCCTCGAAGTCTGAGCAGACTCGTATTTTTTATACTTGGTGCAGACGGTGCATACTACCACGCAAGGGCAGCGAATGAAAGATGTTCGCACAGTGCAGTAAACTAGAAACAGCGCGAACTTTGGCAGTAGTTGACCTTGACTGCTAAGCAGGTACTATAAGCGAGTGCTAACGTGGTGTCAAGGGTGACGTTGCGATCTGCGTGTGGCTGAGGCAGCTTGTACGCTCAGTTTTTCCTGACCTAATTGCAGGGAAGCTGCGCAAACACCTAAATGCAGTCTCGCTTTTTCTAGATCACCTTGCGATTGAAATGTCTTTACCATTTGTAAGTGAATTTTGGCGATATTCAAGTAGTCTATATGGGTAACGGAATCCGGAATTTTCATTAAATGCTACTCAGCCTTATCAGTTTCCTCTGGACGACTCATCTGCTCCCGCCCCATCGGCTGCATCGGATAGTACGGCATGTACTGCGGATACATTGGTTCAGGGCGCTGCTCGTGCACCACTACTTCTTCCCGACCACTCGCGGTTTTAATTTTAGACAACAGAAAGCCTTCGCAGTTGAGGCCTTTATCTTTGAAATAGAGGTTCAGCTCATCCTTGACCCGTTGTTCCACTTCGGAGCGATTGCGTTTGATTTCATCAAGGGTGAGATCAGAAAAGACGGACGCGATTTTGCTGCGCGAGAATGGGCGAACAACTTTGGAGACAACATTCTCGCCCAAGTTTTCCCAGAGTTCAGGAGCATTGTGCCGGTCAATCCGGAACAGCACGGAGCCCTCAATAATGATGTCCTTACCCTCTTGCGTTGTAGTGTGAATTGGTTCATCACCGAGTGCTTCCTGATTTTTGGAAAAATCGAAACCGTCACGGATCGAGTACTCAACCATTTGTGCATTGAACAACTTGGCTACCTGCCAGAAAGGAATCTTGAAGTGCAGGCCGGGTCCCCATACACGTGGCAAGACGCCACGGCCGCGGTCGTACACGCACGCCACATGCCCAGGTGGTACGGAGATAAAAAATCCGCCCACGACTTCGTCTACCAAAAATGAAACCACCAAACGATCAAATTCCATATGTATATTGTACCGTATTCCGGTCACCTTTGCCCAGTTGGGCGTATGTGTGCTATTTATGCTCTGCTAAAACTGCTTCCTTGGCAGGATCCATTGGGTTCGGACTGTCCCACTTCTCCTGGTAACGCTTGACCATTCTGATCGCAACTTTGACCAACGTCAAGATGATGCTAAAGATGAGAGAGGTTATCACAAACAGTTTTTTGCCTGCAGGCAGCGCCATAAACACGACGAATGATACGACAGGCAGTACCAACTGTAGCCGCACCACTTCATCACGACGAACAGGATATGGAGAGGTGTAGAGTGAAATTGTTTCCAGCACAAAAATCAAGAGTGACTGAATGGCATTGAGCGTGTAGCTGGTATGCGATAAATCAAACAGTCCCAGGAAGTTCAAGTTGAAGGGCAGTGCGACTTCCGGCATGAATGGATAAATTAAATGAATATCTTCGCCGGGCAGGCCAGTCGAGAACATCTTCCAGAGCATCAGCGCGATGGCTACTTGGATGGCCAAGTTAATCAACTCAGAAATCAACACACGACGATTTGTTTTGAACACACCTTTTTTCTCTTTTTCCAGCCGAATGGGATCTGCCGCAAAGTTTTCCTCCAACTCTTTGACCTTAGTGGCAATCTCTCGCCGTTCTTTTTCCGACCGATCGCCGGCAATGGAAAGTGGCAGCAGTAAGATACGGATGAAAATCGTCAACAGAATCACCGCCACACCCATATCTGGCTTGCCGTCCATCACAAACCCCAAACACCAATAGAAAAACACAATTACATTTAAAAACGGCTGGTAGATGAGTGTAATGAAAAGTTCTGCCATGAAAAAAAACGGTTGGTCCCGTTCCCGATGCTAAGTCTGTGGTTTAGCTAACCAATTGCTGCTGATCTCCTAAAATGCCCTCCATCAGTTGCAGTGCATCGCGCAAAGAAGTCACTAACTCATGCGAAAGCGCGAGAACATCATCTTCCATTGGCAACTCGTCCAAAACCACGTTGGAGTCATCAACCAACGCGTCGAACGCCTGATTCACAAAATCGCCATATGTTTGAATCCACTCCGAGCGCTCCTGGCCAGAAAGGTGAAGTACGTGACTTAACAACAACTTGATTTGCTGAATCTCTCTATTCTTTAGGAAAAGTTTAAATTTAGTCGATGATTCAACAATAATCGCATCCTCATGATTGCTGCGTTTTGCCGGAGAATTAGTAGACCGCATATTCCCACATTATAGCACTAAACTAATAACCGTGTACCAGAGGGGTACAGTATATAATATCGATGCGATGCACCGAATCAACTTACAAACTACTCCAGGTACCTCTGCTATCGCACAAGCATGTTCTGTGCTTGCGGCAGGTGGCCTCATTATCTTCCCCACCGAGACCACCTACGGCGCAGGTGTCGATGCTACAAACCCTGCAGCAGTACAAAAGCTCTTAGCATATAAATCCCGCCGAGAAGGCAAACCTCTATCAATTGCTGTCAAAGATCAAGCCATGGCAGAACTATACGTAGAACTCAATGACCAAGCGCGCGCGCTGTATACACAATTCCTGCCTGGACCCCTAACTGTTATTTCCCGTGCGTTGCCTGACGCGACAGCACCTGGAGTTGCTTCTGAGTTTGGTACGCTCGGCGTACGTATACCCGCATACCCATTGATTCTTGATCTCGTAGCAGCATACGGCAAACCCCTAACCGCTACCTCAGCAAACGCTTCCGGCAAAGCTCGGCCGTATAACATCGATGCTTGCTTAGCCGAGTTGTCCGGCAAACAGCGCGCTCAGATCGATCTCATCCTTGATGCTGGCGAACTACCACCAAACCCACCGTCTACGGTGATTGACACTACGCTGAGCACGCCCGTAACGTTCCGCAGCGGAGAGCTTCAAGTGCAAGTAACTCAACCACAAACCGTTCTGCTGAGTCACAGCACGGCGGAAACGCAAGCAATTGCTGGAAAGTTTTTACTGAAACACTGGAATGCTATTCGTACGACAGGCTTAGTAGTCGGGTTGGATGGCGACTTGGGGGTTGGAAAAACAGTGTTTACACAAGGCGCTGCTCAATTTCTAGGCATCAGCGAACGATTGACCTCACCTACCTACAGTTACATCGAAGAATATCTCTATGAACGACACGGAGCTAAGGGCACACTATATCATCTAGATCTCTGGAAAATTAGTACTGCGGACGAACTCCAGCGGCTAGAGATCAGAACCTTGCTGAAGCCGAACTCGCTAGTCATGATTGAATGGTTTGCTCCCTTCGCTACAGAGTTGACAACGTTGGCAAATCAGACTGGTCTACCCGTACTGCGTGTTGAAATCTCAGACCAAGATCTGCCAGTTTCAGATCGCCAACTCACCATCACCGAACTCAAATCATGAAACAACCCATCATCCTAGCAATTGACACCTCCTGTGATGACACTGCTGCTGCTGTCACGTGCGGCTCCACTGTACTTTCTAACATAGTTGCCTCCCAAACCGAGTTGCACAGACCTTATGGAGGTGTATTCCCCACAGTTGCTAAACAAGCGCATCGGGAAAACATTGCTCCCGTGATCGCCACAGCGTTACGCCGTGCACAAGTTGTTGCCAATGATATTGATGTGGTGGCGGTCACCCAAGGACCTGGCTTAGCTCCTGCTCTTGAGGTGGGCATCTCCGCAGCGTTCGAATTTGCACAAGCACTCCACAAACCAATTCTTGCAGTCAATCACTTGGAAGGACACATGCTCAGTGTGCTGGCTCAACCAGCGCATCGTGTAAAACAAAAAACTGCCGAACAACCACGCTTCCCCGCACTTGCCGTCGTGGTCTCAGGTAAGAGTTCGAGTTTTATCTTAGTCTCCAAATTAGGCAAGTACAAAGTCCTGGGCAGTACGCTCGACGATGCCGCTGGTGAGTGCCTCGATAAAATTGGTCGAATGCTCAATCTGGGGTATCCCGCTGGTCCGGTGATCGAGGAGTTCGCCAAACTAGGACAGCCAGAACGATTTCCCTTTCCTTTGCCGCTAACCGCTGTAAAAACCTTTGATCTTAGTTTTTCTGGCCTCAAAACCCATGCGCGCAAAGTTATCGAGGCGCTGGTAGCCGCAGACAAACTTGACCGACAAACAACATATGATCTTTGTGCAGCAGCCCAAATGGGCGTATTCAAACACATCACCTATAAACTTGAGCGACTGTTAACTGAGTTCCCAATAGCTGAGCTTTGGCTAGGAGGCGGTGTGGCTGCAAATGTGACACTGCGTACTGAACTGCGTCGAACCGCTAAACGAGCATACCATCACGCGCACACAAAACTGCGCGTACCATATAGCAAGCGTCTGTGCATGGATAATGCAGCTATGATTGGGGTAACAGCGGGTCTGACAATTGCGTCACGCACACCAGCAGAACATATAGATCGTGCACCAAGATTGAAACTGGGGGAATCAACCGCCTAATTACTTGCCGGTAACTCGTTTGAGCAAGTCAGAAGCACCAGATAAACTAGAAAACGGTTTGCTGTCCGTGTGTGCATTGGTAGGCATTGAGCCCACATGATTTGATGTTGTAGGCTGCTGGGAAACAACTTCAGCATCCTGCACCGGAGGCTGTTTATTCGCTAACGGCTTCCGCAGTTCTTCCAAATCTTTCAGCAACTGGTCAAAATCTGGAGTTTCAAATTTTGGAACTGATTTTTGTTGTGTACTGGATGGTTGCTGCTCCTGCATATCTGGCAGATCATCCCAAGAAGGCAGCGGAGTACTTTGTGACGAACTGCTTCCCATATTCTTGTCAAGATCGAAGCTGGGCAAGTACTCATCTTTGCTGGGAATACTCGCTCCTGTCCGCATGCGAACTTCAGCAGTGATTTCATCAACCAAGGCGTCGACCAACTGTTGAACTAATGATTGAATGCGGGCAGAATTTTGCATAGATTATTTCTTTGTTTGCTACATAAACATAGTACCTGTTTTTATTGATGTATGTCAAGGAGTTGCGCGTTGAAGATCGATATACTCCTGAGTGGCTCTGCGTAGGTTGGTGAATGAGTTTTTGACTTTGTAGAAAATTTCAAGCTTCGCCCCAACACCTCTGTTCCAAATATTTTGTAAGTCTGGATTTGCTGCAAAAAACTTCTCCAACACTGCATCAGTTTCTAGATCAAGGTACTCTGTTTCTTGACTTACAACTACCTGCACGAGCTTCTCAACCGTACGCAGATGCTTGCGCAGATCTTCATAAGCTTCTTCTAACTTCGTGAAGTCGATCAGATCCAAAATTTGTTCTGGCTGGTGTATGCCCCACAGTTCAGTAAAGCGATCTATTAATTTCTGCACTGGAACCATCGCTCGCAGTTGATCCCGAGCTTCTGCTGCTGATAGAGGCTTTTCATGATCAACATCCATTGGTCTTGGATTTGGTGAATGCCCCAAAATAACAAACTCGTCGCTCATTTATTCCTATCAGATGTTTTTTGGTCTGTTACTACAATATCCCCAATATAGCACGGTATTGCAACGAGCTCTATATCGGACAAGCCCCACTCTCACACTTCAAGTGCTCATAGTCAATGTCTTCCAGTAGCGATTCGTCTTTTTCGATTTCGTCCAACACGCGCATGAACTCAGAGATCGTCACCGGCTGCTCAGGCTGATACTCGTAGGCAGTCGCATCCTGCTGAGGCATAACGCTGCAACATTTGATCAAGCCCTGGTACTTGGAAACCATTTCGGCGTACTCTTTGTACGAGACTTTCTTGGGATCGTACTTGAGCGTGTATGACACTTGGTTACCAGTGTCTTCCAGCGGTTTGCCGTTTTCGTCTACGCCCACGATCCAATATTTTTCCAGCAGCATCAGCCATTTGTACTGTTCTTCTGGTGTAGCTTCGCCAGCGGTGACAAGTTCGCCATTCATGCCGATACGGCAGATGAGTGGTTGGGTGGGGAACCCAATAGCAGTGGTGCCTTGGTAACTCTTGAGTTCTTTGACCGGATAGCCTTTTTTGCGATACTTGGCCACCTGAGGATCGTCTTCACGGTACTGCACCCAGCGGATGTACTCACGCATACTCGGCAAATGGGCGCCCTCGGTTAAGGCAAATAGCTTAGAGATCGTGCCAGATGGCTTGATCGTCGTGTTGGTGTGCGGCACCACTACACCGAGTTTTTTGGAGTATGTTTCTGCCTCCTC
>CAZBMX010000012.1:0-3988 GCA_964493195.1 uncultured Pseudomonadales bacterium | reverse complement strand
ACGTCTGCAATCACGCAGTACCCGCCCAACATGTTGAGCGAGATCTCGCCACACGGGTTGGGAATCTGTGAGTAGACCTTGGCTCCCGCGTTGCGGGCAATTTTTGCCAACATTTTGACAGTGCGCTCTAATGGTTTGTATTTAGAACTTTCGGCATAGTGGCCGTCTTGGTAACCGTCGTACCCCTCATCGTTTTGCACCAGCCGGTGTTGATTGATAAATCCAGGCTCACCCGTGCCGTCTTCGTAGGAAGATTTCATGATCTGCTGCAGCACTTTTTTGGCGTGGCTGTTCTTCTGTTTCCAGAATTTGTCATCCACGGCTACGGAGTTATTTGCGCTCCACAGGAAGCCACCACGCTTGATGGCAATGAAGTCGAAAATCTCGGGATCTGTCCAAACTTTGGTGGCAATCCGCGCGCTGCGGCGCGCGCCGCCAACCAGCACACACTCTGCCAGGTAGTGATCGGCAAACAACGCCTGCTTCCAGGGCGACATGTCCGCCCCTTTGATGGTGGCAACTTTTTCGATTGCATTCATTAGCGGTTTGGGGCCTGAGGACGGGCGGTTTTGCATGCCTTTGATCGGACTTCCTTTTGGCCGCACCTGTGAAAAATCTAAAATAAGCAGATCATCTTTGTACTTTTTCTCGTACGCCATTACCTCAATCATCTCCACCGCTTGCGCCCAGCCTTCGCGACTGTCCGGCACGGTGAACCAGTGGATGCCCCGACCCTCACCGTACTTATGTTTGGCATCCCGGACACTTTCGTCAAAACCCCACACAAAATCAGGGTGTGTATCAGAAATGACCAAGCGAATGTTGGGCATGAAGTCCCAATCCACCACACACATGTCGTCGTCATAGGGCCGGCCTACGCCTGAGCCGTTCATGAGTAAGTAGAACAAAATGTAGGAGGACGAAGCTGTAGAACAGTTAGTAAAAACTTCCATGTTTCTAGTCGCCTGCGTTTCATCCCCATGCTGCAAGTGCCGACCTGACATCAGCACGGAACCGTTGCTAATGTGTTTTTTGAGCAACTCATACTCTTCCTTGCGATGTTTGCGCTCAGACTTGGGTGCCAAACTCACATTGCCCGCGGCTACCCGATCCGCCACTTCCGCCCAGGTCTCCCAACGCTCCTTTTTGCTGACTTTGTCCACTACACGGCGCAGATAAGTGCGGCGGGCCACTGCCATGCCCATACCACCATCGAGCGGACGCTCAATGAATCGCATTTTTTTCTTTGGTAGTGAACTTGCAGGTGCCATGAGTCTCCTAACTATCTTGGAGCAAACGATCAATCTCGTTTTTGAAGTCTTCCACAGACTCAAAATCGCGATAGACGCTCGCAAACAATAAATACGAAAGCTTGTCCAGCTTTTTGAGACGGTTGATAACTAGGTTACCCACCTCCCAACTTTTGACTTCCTTCGAGTCTTTGAGCCGTAGTCGGCGCTCAATCTCATCAATCAGCTCGTCTATATCAGCCATGGAAACCGGTCGCTTCCAGGTGGCCGTGACGATACCGCGCCGCAGTTTTTCGCGGCTGTAGTCTTCCCGAGTTCCATCTTTTTTAATGACCTTGAGGTCAATGCCCTCGATGCGTTCGTAGGTCGTAAAGCGTTTGCCGCAACTGCCGCATGAGCGACGACGACGAATCGATGACTGCTCATCGCACTCGCGCGAATCGATCACGTTGCTATCTGCCTTATTACAGTACGGACACTTCATGACACTGTGCTTTCCGCTTCCAACAAATTGTGTTCAATACACATCCAAAACACAACATATTGTGGTTTAGTCCTTTGCGGACATTAAGAATCTCACGGGGAACGGGAAGCTGTCAATTAGCGCAAACTATATCAATTTTGAGGCTGAATCGAGTCGGCCAGTTGTTTCTCGAGCACTTCATTTTCAGCCAACAAAGCGTCGATCACTGAAACCTGCTCGTTGGAAAACTGGGGGGTCAGAGCGCGCACCTCGGTTGCTTGAAATGCAATTTCTTCCAGTACTCGCGCACGAATTTCACCCTGCAGCTGGTGCTCCAACACGCTCTGCGCAACGGCTAGAAGGTACTTTTGGGCTTTGGTAAGCGTAGAGAGGGCTAGATCGGTGTTGCCACGCTCTAACAGCTGTTTGGCATATCCCAAGCGGCGCTCTGCGTACTGAATTTTTACATAGAGCTGCTCGTGTTCATCAGCCATCTCTAGCTCAACTCGGTCGGTAACCATCACAAGTGGATACAACACATGATCGGGCAAAATGGTATCGTCCATGTACAGCGTGCGCTCACTCATGCGTTCGTTGTCCGCAGACTTGACTGAGCCGGCGGTAAGTAGCGACACTCCCACAACACTCATGCCAAAGGTAACTGCAAGCGCCGAGAGACCCAACCGCAAGAATCGTATACGCATAGTTCAAACTCCTAAACAGTGCACTCTACCATGCGTGGACGAGCAAGACCATCCCCCAAATTGCGTGGGACAGCACGAGTGCATAGGCGTTGCGTCGGGCAGCAAACAGGAAGCCCTGCCCAATCGCAAACAAAAATAGAATAAATACCTGCCCCCCCACCGCCGCGGCATCAAACCGCAAAATAGTGTTGGGAATGTGAAATATCAAGAAAATAACGGCCGCCAGTAACACCTGCGTTACCATGGGCCAATTTTTAAACTTCTCAGTAATGACGGTCAGTGCAAAACTGTAAAACAGCAATGTTTCCCAAAAACCCGTCATCATAGCAAGCAAAAACTCGCGCCAAAATTCCTGAGATTCAAACAGCCACACCGCTTGCACCACACCGCCACGCTGCATCAGCGATAAAATCGACATGACAAAACCAAAAATACCACCCACGGCAATGCCAAGTAGCAGTCCCGGTTTTAGCTTAGGCAGCGAAAATGTTTCTGGGATAGAAAGTGTCCGCGTGGTGGTAACGTACAACCAAACTGGCAATCCAAAAAAAATCGCCTTGCCCACTGTTTCATCAAACCAAACCGGAAAGTTGAATAGCAGCCGATATACAAACCAACTCATCAACACCACAGCGATGACCGGGAAAAACGCCACATGACTACTCAGATAGCGGGCGGGTTGGGTGCTTGAGGATGGCATGCAAAACAGTCTCGAGCGATTCAAACTGGTTTAACTTATACGTATCGATAACAATATCGTATAGTTCTGGACGCCAAAAATCAATCGGCTCATTTGCACCAAGCGTCCCTGGCTCCACCACCCATCTTTGCCACTCGGCGGCGTACATGCGCTGCCACTTGGCGAGATTCGATTGATAGCGATTCTGCATGTTTTCTTTGGCTTCCTCGACTGAAACGTTGTCTCGATTAATAATCCGGTCCACCCGCACGGCATCGTCGCTGCACTGCATCAGCACCTTCAGCGTGCCAGGTACTTGCTGTCCTAGGAAACCGGAGAGCCAAGACTCCAAAATCCAGTTGTGTTCGTCAGTCAACTTCTGGCGCATGCCCATGTCTACTTCGCGATCAAAATCGTCAGAGTACACAGTTGCGGGATGATGATGGCCTGAGCTGCCATCAAACAGACCCTTTTCCACCGCGTACGCACGCATGAACTCACCGCCGCTAAAACCCTTCCAGCCAGCAAACTGAATGACTTCGTTTTCTCGCAGCAAACGCAACAGCGTGGTCGATCCGCAACCCGGCAATCCTGAAATGGTGATGTTTTTGTACAGGAATTGGGGATCAAGCGGCATATAGTCTCCTCTATTGGATGTAGAAATGGGGATGGGGGTATTGTAGCGAAGCAAATGACCAACTGCAACTAGCCTCTGGCTACTGGCAGTCGTTCCTCCAATTTACAAATAATGGCTGACTCAATCGCTTGCGAAATCTCAGTTATGCAGGCATGCGCCTGAGCTAAACTCAACGCCGTCACTGATGAGGGATAGTAGTGAAACACTCTGTTTCGGCACTCCAACCAAGCATTCCACAACGTGCTTGCCAACGCA
>CAZBMX010000011.1:0-13562 GCA_964493195.1 uncultured Pseudomonadales bacterium | reverse complement strand
TGAGCGTACTGATGTTGTAACGTCCTATGTTCATCCAGCCTCACACCACGCATAGTTACTATATAAAACGGCTCTTGTGCTCCCTTGATGACTGCGGCTGCAACAGACATAAGGGGCAGCAATGCTCGTTCACCCAATGCCCGAAAAGGTGCAAACCATCCCACCCATTCAATGAAAATGATAAACACGAATGCTGCCATGAACTCAAGAGGGAATCCCAATCGTTGTAGTGAGTTGGAAAACTGAAAGGTGCGTGCTGTTTGTAGCATCATATAGCAACACGTTAATGTTTGTGTCCCAAAGCCTGCATGCCTAATACTCTTTGATGTGAGGGGTCATCCATCCAAACTGCTTCGGCATCAAACAAGTGCGACATAAAGCTTGTTAAGCCGCCCACATCCTGCCCACTACCGAGTAAGTAAACACCATGCTCACTCACCGCTGTAACCATGTCTGAACTAATTCTTTCCAAAAACGTCGTAATACCCTCTACCAGTGGGGCAAGACTTTTGCCCAACTGTTCTGTAAACATACCTTGTGTTAACACTATCGTGCTGCTTGTCGCTGCGGCAGATTTCTTGGCTTTAACGGACATTCGAACATCTTTTTTTCCTTGAGCCTGGACAGGATCGACACTAGCCATACAATTAATCAGAGTGGCAACAATCTGATTTGCAGTCTGGGCACTAATGTGTGCTGCAGCAGATTCTTGCACTACGCGCTGCACCATCATACCCAGTTCAGCTATTCCCCATTCAATTTGTGTAGTATGTACTGGCTCCGATCCAATGAACACAGTACATTCTGTCCAGTCAGAGCTAAAACTACAAAGACATCGCTCAGCAGGAAACTTCTGTTGCCTAAAAGCTGCAACGGCTGCCATGGCAGAAGGCGTTGGTTGTAGGCGCGTTAAGCCCGACTTGGAAAACACTTGCTTGAAAACGTGCAGTTGTGCAGGTGAAATAAGTGTTGGATGGCAGTACCGACCATTGCTCCCTAAAATCTTACCTAACTGTCCCACATAAGACTCTGCCCTGCGAACAATTGTCTGCAAAAAAAGTCGAGCAGCGACTGGTTCTGCAACACGTCCCTTGCGAATTGGCCAACTAACCGTTAGTACCGACTGGCCAGGGTACTGCAATGCCGCTGCTTCCCTTCCGACCGCCACTACAGTTTCGGATTCAGGATATAACGCGATGCAGGTAGGCTCGTCAAATACCACTTGCGACCCAACTGCGAAAACAGTCCGATCAGAATCACAATCTATATTAAATTCTGGAGTCCACCGGAGTTGCATGAGCCTACTATATCATGAGCTACGCATGTGAATACTGAAAACAAACTACACGCTTTAGTGTAAACAACCTTGCCCTAGAGTGTATTTATCACACTCGCAGCGGAGAACCATTTATCTTGCTGTACTAAATTGCTGGCTTCATCAAGCTTGCCGAGTTTATTCGTATCACTACTATAATAATCTCTGAGCCCAGTAATTCTTTCGCGGAATAAATCAGCCTTCAACTCCAGTGCCTTCTCCAACATTATTTCTTCTAAATCCGGAACCAATTTCTCTAAATACTCTATTATTGCCTCTTGTTTTCCTAGCTCTGAGGGATACGATGCGTCAATCAATTTTTGCAGTTCTGCATGCTCCTCTGTCGTCAGCAAGACCTTCACATCATTTTCTAGAAAATCTTCCCAAATAACTTGCTGTAACTCATCAAGGAAACTTTCTTTTTCTTGATCTGAGCCGTCCGTCACGCCGAGTAAAACAAAGATGTTTTGATCCTCAAGTGATTCGCTGCTTCCGGACACAGAAGAAGAATCAGATGTTGATGGTGCAGTCATCGCTGCATCGGCCATCACCGAATCAAGTTGGGATTGGGCAGTCGTATCCATGTTCTCTCCTATTCTCTGGTACAAAATGAGACTCACACTCAGACTGGAATGTTGTTACGCACTCCTATGTACTATACTACCATAGTTGCAATGACTGACAAGCGTTTACACTATCTACTAGTTGTTTGTTTCCATGTTCTGATGGTGTTTGTACCGTTTTACTTTCGGTTTAGCACTGAAGAACTGTTTGAGTTCAATAAACTACTCGCTGTGTATTCAATCACTGCAATGGTAACTGGACTATGGTTGAGCAGAATGATAGTGCGCCAGGAATTTTTGTGGAAACGAACTCCCTTTGACATACCCATCGCTGTGTTTCTCGTCACGCAGATACTATCAACGCTGCTATCAATTCATCCACGGACATCATTGCTTGGATACTATACTCGTTTCCACGGTGGCCTGTTGTCATACATCGCATACACACTTTTGTACTATGCTGCGGTTAATACACTTGAAAAGAAACATATCAAGCCGTTGCTCGTGTCTGCGATTGGCGCCGCTAGCTTAGTCGCATTGTATGGCATACTTGAACACTTTGGGCACTCGGTGAGTTGCGCATTTATCACCAACGGCAAGTCATTCGATACTTCATGTTGGATCCAAGACGTTCAATCGAGAGTATTCGCCACATTTGGTCAACCCAACTGGCTTGCGGCATATGCAATAACGCTCTGGCCAGTGGCAACATGGGTTGGCACAGAAGAAAAAGCGTCCAAACTTTCTAACATTGTAGGGTACGCCGGGTGGACATTGCTGAGTATCGTGCTCATCTACACCAAGTCTAGATCAGGATTTTTAGGTCTGGGCGTAGCCATGTTGGCTATTATATGCATGCGAATAGGTAGTTGGTTGTGGCTGCGAAGGTCTCGAGCTCACACAACACGACCAGCCACAGGGTTGCGAGATCGCATTTTTGCTGTTGGCATTGCGCTCCAACTTGGACTGTTTGCTATATTGGGCACACCGTTTACACCCAGCGTCGTTAATCGTATTATCTCGACAAACTCAGTAGCTCAAAACAGCGTCACTACCCCAGCAACGTCAGCGGTCGATCGGTTAGAGGCTGGGGGCACAGACTCAGGTGAAATTCGTAAAATTGTTTGGACAGGCGCGATTGCTGTCTGGAGGCGGTATCCACTATTAGGTTCAGGTGTGGAAACGTTTGCGTACAGTTACTACCTAGACCGCCCTAAATCACACAACCAAGTATCAGAGTGGGACTTTTTGTACAACAAAGCCCACAACGAAGTATTAAACTTCTTTGCTACCACCGGTAGTCTGGGTGGCATCGCCTACTTAATGCTCGTTGGGTGGGTTTTCGTAGTTGTCTGGAAAATGGCTGTTTCCACACATATATCATCACGCGAGCAGTTATTGTCGATATGTATATCTGGCGGCATAGCTGGTTTGTTTACCTCAAACTTTTTTGGTTTTTCAACAGTAATGGTAACCGTACTTTGGTTTTTATTCCTAAGCTTTGTAGCTGTGCTCTGCCTAGAACATCAGGCGCAACCTGCTAAACACACCGCAAAAAAACAAGCTGCCATTACCCCCAATCTGCAAGTGTTTGGATTTGGACTGACTTGGTTCAGCGTTTTGATTTCTCTGATCTTAATTTACCGCATGTATGCAGCAGACACAGCATTTGCTCTAGGAAAAAGCCTGCTCGCTAGTGGCGATTTTTTCGCAGGCAGCCAACAGTTGCAGCGTGCAATCTCACTCGCACCTCGAGAAGCCCTCTACTATGACGAACTGGCTCATCATATGGCTAAAACTGCAGTCGATGTAGCAGCTACAAACGATGCAACTAGTGCGGCTCAGCTAGCAAATACTGCAGCACTGCTCAGTGACACAGCATTAACACTCAACCCTGTTCATTTAAACTTTTTCAAAACTCGCGCTCGGATTTTCATCACCTTAGCACAACTTGACCCCAAATTACTGCAAAATGCTAAAGAAGCATTGTTAGCTGCACTTGAGCGGTCACCAACGGATGCCAAAATCGTGTATAATTTGGCGCTCGTCGAAATGGGATTGGGTAATGAAGCAGCCAGCACGCAAAAACTGCAACAAGCGATCTTACTCAAGCCAAATTATGGTGCAGCACGCCTCGAACTCGCAAAGTCTTACATTGCCGGCAATGCACTCAATGAGGCACAAACCGAGCTCGAATACATTCTGCAGCACATTAACCCCGGCGACCCTCAGACACTCCAACTACTCGAACACATTGCAACTGTATCCAGCCAAACAAAAAAACCATAACACCACATGCGCATCATTACAGTCCCCCATCCCACGCTTCGAGCAACTGCCACTGAGGTAACTGAAGTTACTCCAGCCTTACAAAAATTTGTTGCTGATCTTGAAAACACGTTATCGAGCACTCGAAATCCACGAGGTGTCGGTCTAGCTGCCACTCAAGTTGACAAAACCCACCGCATCTTTGCTCTAGCTGTAGACGCGGTACGCACGTTCATCAATCCGCGAATGGTTTCTAAAAGCCCTCGTCAAACATTGGGCAAAAATGCTGATGAACCAGTTTTAGAAGGCTGCTTGTCTATACCAAAAATTTATGGTCCAGTACCCCGTTGGGAATGGATAGACCTTGAATATCTTGAGCTAGTGGGCGATGAATTGATTGAGCGGGCTGAGCGATTGGACGCATTTGCCGCCCGAGTTGCCCAACACGAGCTTGATCACCTCGATGGTATTTTATTTACCGACTATGCACTGGAGTATGACATGCCCGTTTATCAAGAAAATGCCAAAACAAAGCAGCTTGAAGAGATTGATCACACGCTCATCAAACTGTATTGAGCTGAAGCAATACATTCTGAGAACTACTTAGCAGACTATGTCACGACCACTTACGATCGCAATCGCTGGCTCAACTGAACGCACTGCCGCCTGCCTTTCTGCCATGTTGGCTGATGCACGTTTACAAGTAGTTTGGGTGCTCACCCCAGAACCAAAGCGTGTTGGTCGCAAACAGTTACTTACTGTAAATCCGCTGTCAAAAATGGCAGCTACATTACAACTTCCAATCATCGAAGTAAGTGCAAAGCTGGACAGCACCATTCGCGATCAGATTGCCCAACAAAAACGACCAGACATTTTAGTGGTGGTGGACTTTGGCTATCTAGTACCTGATTGGCTGCTCCAGCTGCCCCACATCGCGCCGATCAACATACACCCCTCAGCCTTACCCAGATGGCGAGGCAGTTCTCCTGGTCAGTTTGTTCTATTGTATGGTGAAACAGAATCAGCTGTTTCACTAATTGTCATGAATAATCAGCTTGATCAAGGAGAAGTTATTGCACAGCTACCTTTTGCTGTTATCCCAAACTGGACAACCTTTGAATACTACAAGCACAGTTTTTCTCTGGTCAACGATCAGTTACCAGAGTTGCTTGCGCACTTTGCTGGCGGAAAGTTGCCGGCACAGACTCAGCCGCTTGCCAGTCCAACGCCGACCGCCTCCCGCCTTTCCAAAGCTGACTCGTTTGTACCATGGGAGTTAGTACAAAAAGCGGTACATGCACACCACCAAATCATCTTTGAAACAACACCTGAATTGGGAATAGTGCTCACAGAAGCTTGGAAGCACAGCGACAACTTACCGCTAACTTTGGAGCGTGCGGTGCGCGCTTTCAACCCTTGGCCACGCCTGTGGACCATCGCACCAACACATCAAGGCGCAAAACGACTGCAGTTTTTATCATCTTCCCTGGAAGGAAGCGCGTTTGTGCCACATGAAGTACTCATTGAGGGTAAAACCACTCAACAATGGCATCAAACGCAATTCACAACGTAGAAAAATTATGCTGCAGTCTTGAAGTGGGTAGTCATCCCAGATTTTTTAAGCATGCGTAAAATCTTGGTAGGAACGCGCATGCGCTGCTTTTTGCCTTCAACCATAACAGTAACTGTATGGAGGTTATACTTGAAAGAACGACTCGCACGATTCTTGGCATGCGAGACAGTATTACCAATGTGTGCTACACGTGGATATTTGAGCGCAAAGCTTGACATAGAGGTTGGATTATAGCATCAACGCCAAAAAGAAGCAAAGGGAAAGTGTTGACCAACGACTATTTCCTGCCCGATTCCTTATGGTAGTTGTCTCTCACCAGTGTCATTGCAACAAAGAAGCGCACGCTTATAGAAGGTGCGTCTGGGTATTTTCCATCAATTGCGCGCTCAAGTACCTTAATTCCTCCTTTTTGCAGTAAATGTTCTGCACATTCTCGACCAAACATTGCGTCCTTTCCATCCGCCTTTGCATAAAATTCAGTTACAACTTGAGAAATTTCTGCATCCGAAAGCGCGAGCGTTTCTGGTGCTGGCACCACACTGGGGATGTCTGGCTCTGTCGGTGGTGTTTTCTTCTCTCTCAAGGAGCGCAATCGTGCAATGCAATTCATCACTTGCCTGATTTGATTCTCTGTATACTCTTCTGTTCGAGCAGACATATATGCAAAAATTTTTTCCTCATCCCACTCGCTTCCGCGCCCACTTAACTGAATTTCTGCTACAAAATACTCCGCCCCTTCATCGTCAACAATGGTGTTACCTTTTTTGCCTGTATCCAGTTGTCTTACCGGAATTCCCAACTCAGCAATGATGTTACCCACAGCAGCTAAAGGATACTTTACTTGCAAATCAGCCTGCGTATGCGGGTGAATTCTCTCCTCAATTCGCCCAGTAAGCTGGTCGTGGACATAGTCTTGCGATCCAAAGTATGTGTGCACCTTGGGGAAGTTGTGTGGAAAGAGAATGGCAAGAATTTTGTGCGCATAAAACTTTTCCTTTTGCGCGCTCGCGAGCTCTGGCCGGACATACTGAATCGAAATTGCAATATCTTGCCGATTTGCTGCTTTGATCAAAAACTTCCACCATTTCCTGGTGTGATCTTTCGGCGAGAAAACCATGTTTGTGTCATTTGCACTAATAAACTCCAACTGCTTTGCTTGTACAATTTTCGCGATGTCTGCTAGAGTAAATGACCTATCGTGTACGATGCTTTTTCTATACTGCTGCGCTACTTCCTGAGCTGCTTTGCTGCTTGGGTAATCAGGGGTGATTGGCATAGTAGCACTAAGTATATCACTCGCTCACAGGTTCTTGCACATACCGGCAGCCTCATACACAATGCATTCCTGTATAATGACCACATCAATGCTTCTCTCTCTTCTTTTCAACCAACCGCTCCTGTTCATGATTGCTGCAGGAGGATTACTGCTGAGTATTACTATCCACGAGTTCGCACACGCTTGGGTAGCAGACAAACTGGGTGATCCTACACCGCGTTACCAAGGTCGTGTTTCGCTTAATCCTCTTGTTCATCTAGATCCACTCGGCACCGTCATGTTGCTCTTGGTGGGCTTCGGTTGGGGCAAACCGGTTGAGTTTGATCCCTATAATCTAAAGAATCCCATGCAGGATGCCGCTAAAATTGCCCTGGCAGGACCCGTTTCTAACTTGATCGCAGCGCTCTTACTTTCTTTGGCGATTTCGCTTGAGCAAACCGGCACACTTATCGACTTAGTACTTCAAAGCATGCTGTACATTAACGTCGTGTTGGCAGTGTTCAATCTGGTACCCATTCACCCTTTGGATGGGGGCAAAATTTTGATCGCGCTCCTGCCAAAACAGACAGCCCTGGAGTTCGATACATTCATGCATCGCTATGGCAACATGATTCTACTTCTGATGATTGTGCCTTGGGCGGGGCGTTCACCAGTTTCGTTGCTGATTTCGCCAATCATCACACAAGTAACCAGATTACTCCTGAGTTTGTGGGGATAGGCCATGCAGGTCTACTCACTTGGTCAGCTCATCGTTCGCTCACTCACGCTGGGTGAACTTGATACGAACTGCTATCTCATCACAGACCGCGGAACTTCAGAAACCATAATCATCGACCCCGCTGATAGCGCGGAATCAATTATTGAAGTCATAACCACGGAACAGCTTAAACCAACTGCAATTATATTGACACATGCGCACTTCGACCACGTGCTGGGACTACTAGAGCTACAACTGAGTTTGGGACTGCCAGTATTCATGCACCCAGCTGACGAGCAGCTACTTGCAAGCGCCCAATCGAGTGCACAGCATTGGCTCGGCCATGCAGTTGATCCTGTTCCCAAGTCCTCCCAAGCCATCACTGAAGACAATACCTTCCAACTGGGCACACTCATCATACAGGTCTTACACACTCCTGGCCACACTCCTGGCAGCATATGCCTTTTGGTGAGTCAGGCTACACAACCTCTCGCGCTGCTCACCGGTGATACAGTATTTAAGGACGGCGTAGGCAGGACTGATTTTTCATACTCAAAACCGCTACAACTGCGCGACTCGCTCGATCGGTTGCTGCAATTTCCAGCAGAGCTACTCTGCTTTCCGGGGCATGGACCACACTCGACTCTCGCACAGATTAAGCAGCAATTGTCTTAATCTTTACTTCAAGCAGGATTGTTTTTTATATAGTCGAGTGATATAATATAAGATATACAGATGTAAAGACCTACTGGATCTATGTCAACCATACAAGAAAAGACAAGAAGAGTGCCGGGCGATCCAAATTTGCATGTTTTATTACTCGACCCTGAGCTTGAAAGAACTGCACTTAGCCAAAGCAAGTCGTTTTAAAGAAGCAAATCCCTAGAGATAATTGCAATTGAGTTGCTCGATGAGCTCAGTTTGCGCACAACCGCGTTCAAACGATACAGCTTCGTTTAGTCACTTTACACTCAAGTATCATCTTGTGGAAGTGAGTGCAAGATGAGTAGTAGCACTATCGCTACAACTATCACATCCGCTTCAATATTCAGTATGACTCTCTGTTGCTCAATTCCGGCAGGCATTGGGGGCAGGCTCTGGCTTTTTGCGTGCAAACCACCGATTATAAGTGAAGTCATTCCCATCAGTGTAATTCTCATTACTTGAAGCACTGACCTTCCTTTCTTCCCAGGTCTCTCGAGCAGATAACCCACAGCAGCCCCGACTAAACTGGCTAAAACTGCTTCGCTACACACTGTTAAAGGCGCTATATATTGAGCTAAAAGATTCAGTGCAACCGGCTGGCCCAGTTGCGCTGCAACCTCCAATAATATTTTCCCCAACTCTTGTTTGTCATTTTTCAACTCTCTCTCGATCATGGATTCATTATATCAATACGTATACATCTGATATTCATCAACAATCACATTACAATGAGACCTCAAGCAAGGCGGATATCACCCACCACCCGCCTGCGCCACCACAACAGCAGCGCAAACCCCCCATTTGCCACCAGCCAACTCGCCGGATATAGTGCGGTTACAACCGAGTAGTGCTGGAGAGACACAATTGCCAAAGCAAATCGGAGTGAGTTTAAGTAGTAGAACGAAATTGTTTCTGTATGGGGCTTGTTCCAGGATTTTCGCACCGTTGGGGCGAATCCTAACAAGTCAATCATCGTTGTAAGCACGGCAGACAAAACCGGCTGTTTGGCAAACACCCACACCACCAGCGCCACCAGTGCCAAAATCATAAATATGGAGTCCACCAACGTGATGTCTTTTTTACCCTTCCCCATCATTCCTAGTACAAACACCACGCTGCACATACTTGCAGCAGCCAGTGTCACAAACGCACCTATTCCCGCGTTCCCCGAAAACTGCAATGCAAATGCAATTGCGGTAACAAAGCCCCACAAAAACCAACTGTAGACATGCGGCACCGTCCGGCCCGCCAAAACATCCCGGATGTACGGGACATACCCGACAAACACCAGGATGACGGCAACTACGCCAATAACTGATTTTGCTGTTTCCATTTGAGTAGTATACCTGAAGCAAACGCTACACTTCCCGTCACAATTGCATAGTAGAATGACCTGCACATGCCAAACACCGCCGCCCTTTTTCGCCAAGCCCAAGCCGCTCTCAAGCAGTACTTTGGCTATGATCAGTTTCATCCCACCCAGGCTACGGCGATCAAGTCCGTCCTAGCTGGCGCAGACACATTTGTGCTCATGCCCACTGGTGGAGGCAAATCGATCTGCTACCAAATCCCCGCGCTTGTCCTTCCCGGCACCACCATCGTCGTCTCACCTTTGATCGCGCTGATGAAAGACCAGGTTGACGGTTTGCGCGTCAATGGTGTGGCTGCCGAATACCTCAACAGCAGTCTGGAACTTTCCGAGCAATCAGAGGTTACAAAAAAACTGCTGGACGGCAACTTGCAACTACTCTATGTGTCTGCTGAACGACTCATCACCCCTGAGTTTATCCAAATTCTGAAAAAAATCACGGTTAATCTGTTTGCCGTCGATGAAGCCCACTGCATTTCTGCCTGGGGTCATGATTTTCGGCCAGACTACACTAAACTGTCCCAGCTGCGCCACCACTTTCCTCATGTTCCCATCATCGCGCTAACCGCCACTGCGGACGCCACCACGCGCCGCGACATCCTCTCACAACTAGAGCTGCGCAGTCCGCGCGAGCTGGTTGATTCTTTCGATCGGCCCAATATCTCGCTCACCGTGCTGCCAGGCCAAAACCGGATCGAGAAAATTACAGAGTTCCTAAGTGACAAGCCCAACCAGTCTGGCATCATCTACTGCCTCACCCGCAACCAAACCGAACAAGTGGCCGAAAAACTGCGCGGACTCGGTCTGGCCGCTGCCTGTTACCATGCAGGCATGTCGAGTGCGGAGCGCTCACGGATTCAGCGCAGCTTCGTCCGCGACACAACACAAATTATTTGCGCCACCATCGCCTTTGGCATGGGCATCGACAAATCAAATGTCCGCTGGGTCATCCACTACAACATTCCCAAAAACATCGAGGGCTACTACCAAGAAATCGGCCGCGCTGGCCGCGATTCGGTGCCTTCGCAAACCCTGCTGTTGTACACCTATGCAGACGTGGAAATGATCAAAAAATTCGCCATCAACACGCAGCAGGGCGCAATTCAACTAGCCAAACTTGAGCAAATGAAAGAGTATGCAGAAGCCGTCGTGTGCCGGAGAAAAATTTTGCTGCAGTATTTCGGCGAAACGCTCAGTCGAAATTGCGGCAACTGCGACATCTGTCAAAATCCATTCAAAACATTGAACGGAACAACAATCACTCGGGAAATTCTGACGCAAATTGCGCAGGCGCCACATGGCAGAGTTGCAGCAAAACAACTAGTCGCAGAGCTGAGCAACTCCAGTCAAAAAGTCAGTTTTGCCTCGTGGTATTTCTATCTAGCGCAACTAAAAAATCAAGGATTGCTGGCTGTTGATCACCTGCACAATCAACAGCTGTTTGTCACTCCAAAAGGCACCGATGCAGTCCGCCAAAACAAAACCACTCGCTTGGTGTTGCTCGAGACATTTATTGCCCGACAAGAAAGCGTGCCCAAAACTACCAAGCGTCGCAGCAAAAGCAGTAAAAAAACTCCAGCATCAACCTACGCACCCAATCCCCTGTTTGAAAAACTTCGCACACTTCGGCTGGAGCTCGCACAAAAGTCCTCGTTGGCAGCGTACATGGTTTTCAGTGACGCGACACTACTGGAGATGTCTGCAGTCAAACCGCGCAATAAAGCCGAGATGTTGGCAATTTCTGGCGTGGGCGAAGTCAAGTGGCGGCGGTATGGGGAGGCGTTTTTGGAGGTGATTGGGGAAGCAAACACTAGCTGAGCACACTTAAAAGTTTTTCAACTTTTCAAACTCCTTTTTTTCGAGAAGAGTGTGTTTTGGAAAAGGCTGCTGTAAAACGTCAAAACCTGTTTTACTACATCCAACCTCATTACTTAAGATCTTCAAAAGGCGTGGAAGATCTCGAAGTATCTATTACTGTACCACTTCTACTAATGTTGTATCCTTTTCTAATCATAATGAGAAACAGAAAGTGCCCTAACAGGACTATCGGAAAAAACAGTAACATTGTGACAATGATGAGCGTAAAAGATAGTGTGCTATATGAATAATTAATTAGAAAGGAAAGCACTAAAGCAATTATTAAAAGTACGGGGGATATTTTTACAGTCTGTCTAAAGTTCTGCTTGATTGTATCAATGTCTCGTTTAAACCAATATTTGGTATCTTTTAGATCACCAAATTCATCTACATGCTTGTTGTCTTCTGCCTGCATGGACTAATGGTATCATTATTAATTGATTTTGTATTGAGAATACAACCGAAAATAAACATATTTAACTGATGCATATTTCTATAGAGGTGTTTGCAGGGGCGGAGGGAATCGAACCCCCAGTGCAGGATTTGGAGTCCTGAGGTTTGCCATTAACCGACGCCCCTAAGTGTTACAGCCAGGGTATTATATAGCTCAGTGAGCTCTTGAGCAATTCGAGTATCATAGTAGCGAATGCTTGCAGCTCCCATATATCCCTCCCTTTTGTTTTTACCAGTGTTCGGCTTGCGGTATGATCTATTGAATTGCTCCAATGGTATATCAGTTTCTTTAGACCAAAACAGTCGCTGCTCGACATCATTGTGATATTCATGGATGTGTAAGAGCACCCTAAACTTTGATTCATCAATCAAGAACGCTGAGCGGAGCAACTGCAAGAAACACCGAATCATGACTGGATCGGAATTCGTGAACACGAGTGAGCTCCCACTTTTCGAACCTTCAGCCCAGAAAAGCAGTGCACACCAAATCTTTTTCTGAACTTTGCTTGCTGCCACAAACTCATGGGCAATTTCCTGTCTGATTTTTCCCTTTAGTTGATCATATTGCTTTGCTCGTTTCTCTTTCTGAACTCTGAGAGCTTCTTGTCTATTTTGAATTGCACGTTGCTGCAATCTTTTCATTCCGCTCTCATCTACTTGTACCTGATAGACCCAGCTGCGAATCGTGCCGTGCGGCAAATCAAGTAAAATCGCAATTTCACCCATCGACTTTCCTGAAGCACGCATTCGCCTCGCAAGGGTCTTCGTTTCCAAACTATGATATGCAGTCATGTAACGTGATTCTAAATATCATTGCAATCCAACACAAGCATCGCGTACAATGTCCCTATGCCCAACCTCTTCGATCCGCTCCTCGTCCGCACCCTGCAAAAAGACAAAGAATACCTAGAGCAAACCCGAATTCCTATCTTTACGGTGTCAGCTAGCTACAAGGAAGATTTGAAGGAGCTGCACGGGTTGCCCGACAACGACCGCATTCCTGATATTGTGTTTTCCCGCGCGCACTACTCAATGACGCTGAGTATTGCCGCCACCATTTGGGGTGACACAATTAACCCGAAAAAAGCGTGGGTGGTAGACCCCACCAACTACGTCTCACACGAGGATTGGCGGTCAATCAAACTCACAGAAACCATTGGCAAAACCATTGCTAGATACGGCATTTTACAAACTCTGAAGGCAATAGTTGATCGTTTTGGCAGACAAAAATTGCCGATTTTGGACAGCATCACTCCGCCGCTGCTCTACCTGTCAGAAAAAATTCAGCAGCCGATCTTATCCCTGCACGTTGCGGCCGGAAACATCTTGGCAGCCACCGGCAAGACTGTGGTTCAAGTCATCACCGACCCCCACGTCCGCGATGAGTACCTCGAGCATGCTGCTAATCCCAAGTTTCACTACTGTGTATTCGATGACAACACCAAGTTCGAGTTGCTGGAAAAGGCTGGACTGCTCAACAAAAAAC
>CAZBMX010000010.1:11438-15442 GCA_964493195.1 uncultured Pseudomonadales bacterium | reverse complement strand
AAAAAACTTAATACTAGACGATATTAAAAATAGCGTTTATCCAGTGATACAAGCATCAGAAAGAACTGAAAAAGCTTTCGTGCAAGCAAAACGTTCGGAAAAGGATGGTACGCTCAAGCGAGTAAAAAATTTAAAAGTATTCTTAAACGAGTTGTGAGTAATCAACTAGCAAACATTGACTTCTCCCCAGAGTGTGAGAAACAACTGCGAGCTATCAAACAAAAAAATCAGATCTTGTTTCGGAGAATTTCTAAACAACTACTTCTATTTCAACAATCTCCGAAACACCCCTCATTGCGCTTACATAAGCTCAAAGGCAAATTACACAACTGTTGGAGCATATCAGTCTCGAGATAAATTCGTCTCGTTTTTTACTATCGGGACAACTCAACAACAGATATTGTTTGCATTTCTGTCGGTACCCATAGTGAGTCTATGCTTAAGCAACTTAACTCGCCTTGACCCTCTACTACTTTCCAGCTTGGTCTTCCACAACATGCCCCATCTTCTGAATTTCAGCCCGCAGCGCATCAGCCCGAGCCCAATCTTTGGCCGCCCGCGCTTTTTCCCGTTCAGTCAGTAGCGCCTGAATCTCTGGTGACACCTCCGCTTTTTTTGTTTGAATAGGTTGGCTGGCGGCAGTCTGCAAATCAAGTGCCAAGACTTCGTCAAAATCGATGATCAAATCATACTTATCTTGACTGGGAATGTTTGACTTAACCACTTCCCAGATCAGCGCCACCGCAGTTGGTGTATCCAAATCATTGGCAAGAGCTTCCAAAAATCGCTTTCGGTACGCATCAACTTTGGCCAACTTTTCCTGCCCCAGAATCGTGCGCTCAACTTCAGCCTTGCACTGGCGCAACATGCTGACCAGCCGCTCATAGCTTTTCTGCGCTCCAGCCAAGTTCTCCCAGGTAAAATTCAGCTCAGAGCGATAGTGCGAAGTAAGGAATAAGAGTCGGAGGGCGCGAGGGTTGAAGCCACGTTCTGCCACATCATCAATGGTAAAAAAATTTCCCAATGACTTACTCATTTTTTCGCCTTCTATTCGCACGAAGTTATGGTGAACCCAGTGCTTCACAAACGGTTGCTTCCCCGTTGCTGCCTCTGCTTGGGCAATTTCATTGGTGTGATGCACCGGAATATGATCAATGCCGCCGGTGTGAATCTCGAACTGCTCTCCCAGGTACTGCATGGCCATCGCGCTACACTCGATATGCCAGCCAGGAAAACTGCGCGGGTGCCACGGGCTCTCCCACACCATGGCACGATTTTCGCCAGGGCGCTCAAACTTCCAGAGCGCAAAGTCCGACGAATTGCGTTTGCCTTCGAGCTTCTCGACGCGCGCACCCTCTTGTTGTGCGGATAGATTGAGACGTGCCAGCTTGCCGTAGTCGGATAACTTTGCAGTGTCAAAGTACACCCCATCATCAGCAATCACATAGGTAAATCCCTTTTTCTCAAGTGTTTTGACCATCTCGAGTTGCGCCTCAATGTGCTCGGTGGCGCGGCAGCTCACATCTGGCCGCAGGTTTCCCATCAGATCCATGCTCTTGAAAAAATATGCTTCGAACTCACGGGCAATGTCCCAAACTGATTTATTGTATTTTTTGGCACCTTTTTCCAGTTTGTCTTCTCCGGTATCGGCATCGGAGGCCAAGTGACCCACATCAGTAACGTTTTGCACAAACTTGACCTGGTACCCAAATCGGCGCAACACTCGCACCAACACATCATCCATCGAGTATTTGCGTAAATGCCCGAGATGCGTGTAGTCGTACACCGTGAAGCCACAGGCATACAGACCCAGCTCAGGGCCATGATACGGTTCCACCGGCTCTATTGAGCGGGACAGGGTGTTGTAGAGATTAAGTGTGGTCATAAGTTCTTTCTGCATTGTAGCAAAAATATTAGCGAACTCTCAGGTAGTGTTCTTCGTGTTTGCCAGTTCGTCGATTGAGTGAAACTCTATCAAGTATTTTGCGCCAAGTTTCTCGGCTCTCAGGTAATGTTTGCGATGCATGGTAGCGATTTAAATAGTCCAGTTGTTCGCTCCTATCCTGTTCGCTTTGTTCGAAAATTATGAGCTCATCCGGCTGCAAATATGCTGCTTGTACCATCAACCAACCTGAATACCACACCCAATATTCTGGTCTGGGAAGCAATTCGTCCCACAGCACTCGGTTTTCTGGATTGTATGGTTGGTACTCATTGACGTCAGCGAGTGTCGCAACGACCTCTGCCACCCTGCCCACAATCGCATGATCGCTGTGGTGTATATCAGGGGTTACTTCGTGCGGGTGAAAAGAAAAAATGGCGGCAGAAGCATGCATGCGCACAAGTGGTAAAACAGCATCGACTAGTTTTCGCAGTTCAATAAACGGGAGCTCGCCGTCAGGAAAATCCAAAGCTACGAACTCAACGCCAATGAATAGAGCTGCCTCAGCAATCTCCCGCCGTCGGGTAGCCGCCACTAACTCCGGTGCGGCAGTTTTGCCGAGCAGCTTGCCTTTTTCCCCCAAAGTGAGATAGATAATTGTTACGGGAACACCAGCGTCAACAAAGACAATCGATTAGTTTTTTGTTCAAGACTTCATCATCAAAGTGGCCAGCCAGAATCGAGACTCCTCGCTCGCGCCAAGATGGCTTGATAAACATATGTTCTTGTTGTGTGTTCAGCATTGTTACCTTTCATAATCGGTGCACGTTCGTATACTAAAAAATCCCGCTGCTGGCGGGATTTCGTGCACCACAACCCACCAGTGCGTTTTATGCGCTGGTGCGACAACAGCCAGAGCCGCCGAGATAGTTTGCTTGCATATGTTTTCAAGTATACGACAGGGTGAGCGATATCACAACCGGAGCTAGTTTGCACTCCCCGGCCCGGACAATGTCTTCCGATCTTGTTGCAGTTTGGTAACTGCGCGTTGCTTCTTGTTGCCGCTGGGTCCAACGGGTCCTTTCTTGGGGCTAGAAGGCACTGAAATATCTGAATTTTGCTTGGCCTGCGCCTCCTGCTGAGCTTTACGCTGCTTTTCTTCTTCGATCGACTGGCGGCGCTTCATTTCCTTTTCATACCGACGGCGCGCCTCTTGTTGCTGCTCTTGGTCAAGTTGCTTGTAGCGCTGGTGGACAGTTTTAGCCTTGGCCTGCTCGTCGGGTGTCAGATTATTTGGCTTGATACCCAACCAAGTATTGAGTGAAAAAAAGTTCTTCACCCCCTCCCACAAATCTTGCCCCATGCGCTTGATCTCATCTGGGATCGTTCCTACCTCACGGGGCTCCGCTGGAGCGCCACCGGGCGCTTGTTGCTGAGCGGCCTGTGCCTGGGCAGTAGCCATTTGTTGTGGGGTCACCTGAGCAGCTTGTTGACCGAGCGCTTTTTGCGATGATGCTTGCTGAAATGCGTTCTCATCCAAATGCTCGCCGAACTGACCCATCGCCTGATTGAACCCACCGCCCATCCTGGGCCGGAGGCCTCCGCCACCTGGTTTTGGTCCGCCTGGTCCTATCATCTAGATCTTTGTATGCTCCAACTGCTTGATGTCAAATCCCTGCCCAGCCGCTTGCTGTGTCTGTTGCTGATCCGCTTTTTCTTGGTCCTGTTGTACTCTGGCTTGGTATTGGGGAGTGTTTTTGATCTGCTCGAGTTCAGCACGTCGTTCTTCAATTGCCTGCTGATCAATCACAGCCTGCTGGCGCAGCCGTTCTTCCATTTCTGCTTGCGCCTGTAACTGCTCTGGAGTTGGGCCTGCTGGCTCTGCAGGTACTGGCCCAGTGCCACCGCCGGGCAAACCACCACCTGGAGCACCGACTTTAGCCTGACTCTCTTTGAGAAGCTCCTCTAAAACATCCAGTGGGTTTCGCTGTGCTGCTGGATCGGCTGCTGGATCTGAAGCCGGATCGGCACCACTCAAACCACCCGCCATGCCCGCAAGTGGATCCGCAATCTGTGTATCATCTGCTGCCATTGACTGAGCACCAACCTGTGGCTGATCGGT
>CAZBMX010000010.1:5895-11338 GCA_964493195.1 uncultured Pseudomonadales bacterium | reverse complement strand
CAATCTGTGTATCATCTGCTGCCATTGACTGAGCACCAACCTGTGGCTGATCGGTAGGAAGACTCGGTTGTGGCGGATCTTGCGCCAACGGATCATCTGAGAACATAGTGGGTTCAGAATACACGTAGCCAGGCCAGTAAATCAAGCGGCAACAGATTTTGTACGCCGCAGCGTGATCCGCCGCTCGGTTTGTTTACGCAAACGCCGGACGGCGCCGTGTGCCGCTTCTACGATGGCTTCGTACATATCCGCTGCGTGTTTGCGCACAATCACATTTTTGCCTGGCACTTCAACTTGTACCGTCACCCGATTCGCAGAGGGATCATTGTTCTTTTTGCCGACAGTCTCGAGAAATACGGAAATTTTTTGGACCCTTTTGCCGAGTTTGCTCAGCTTCTCCATCTGGTGCGTGGCAAAATCACGCAGGGCTTGCGTAACTTTTACCTGTTTGGACTCGACGAGCACGGTCATTGCTCCTCCTTCCTTCTTCTTGCCTATGGCGAGAAGAAACAGATGTAAAAAAAACCGCTAACTGCGTGAGAAGCAGAGCGGCCTAAACTATTGTGAGAAATGCTTGTGACATCTATACTCAGTATAACAAAAAAATATGCACTTGCCAACCTGCCTCTAAAGTTTGAAGCACAAGAGAAACTACAAGTAGAAAGTTATTCATGTCATCTCCATCAGAGGTAAAAGCCGGTCATGAGATTCCAGTTGACCCCGAATTGTACAAAGAACCACAAATGGTGGAGCTCTGGAATAGAGTTCTCAGGGACAGCACAACACTTGATCAATTGCACGCCTGGGCATTTGCTTTTTTGGTGAAATATTATCCAAATCCTCAGAAACGGATATCGTACGAAGATATAGGAGAACAGGGAAAATCAAACAACTTATTATCATTCTTTCATCAGCTGTACTTCTTTGCTCAACGACGAGGAGCGCTAAACCTGCTCACCCAAACCTATGGTGGTCGCCAAAATTCAACAGAAATTGCTGTATATAAAAATTGGATTGAGCAATACTTTCCTAATGAAGGAACAACAAAGGTAACAAGCAGAGTTGACACGGCAAAAAAGGAAGAAGCATTCAATTGTGCCTATTGTGGTACCGAGCAAACGTTTTCTATCGCGCAAGGAAATATCGCAAGAGCCGTCACTTGTCCAACCTGCGGAGTAAAACTAGAGTTTTCGCCAGCTGTAAAAAGAAAATCAAGCAGAGAAAAAAAACTCTTACAGCTGCTCGAAAGAAATCCAGGAAAAACACAACAGCAGCTTGTAAGTGAACAAATTGCGTTGATTGATAACATCAAATCAGAAAGTGATCTGCGACCAAGTTTTAAGGAGTTAGCAGACCGCATGCTCTATGATGAATTTCAAATGCGACTTTGGTGCGATCGTGTTGTAATCGCGCTGGATGACATTCGTCAAGCTACTTTGGTTGAACAAAAGCAACCAGTAACCCCAAGCCCCATTCCACAAGACCCAAGCCATCTCATCGCCATGATTGCTGGAACTGATATCATGCGTGAAATTATCAAATACGTAGTAAGTCGTGTCGGAGGAGTTGATGTTAACGACAAGCTAAGAAAAACAGTCAACACGCTGCTGTATACGATACAACCATTGCAAGTCGGCAATCGTCGTTGGTCAGAGCAAAGCTCCGAAAACCCTAACCTTGTAGTACGCTTCTGCGGCAAATGTCATGATGTTTTTCCAGTTGATACAGCTGGAGGTACATTCGATGGCATGGATCAATTACACAGACAATCGTTTGACGATTTCACTGGCAAAACCTATGAGCTCGTTGCTGTCGCCTGCGCTTGTGGCAACAAACATACTGCACCGTCACCTAAGTTCACACTTCAGTCTGTTACGTTTGAGAATTTTCGAAATGCACAATCCGAGATGTCTCCCGCTTCCCTAGTGTTGAAGTACATCTGTGAGTTTTACTCACTCCCAGAAATAAAATTTGTGTTCGACTCGGTATTCGGAGTTGGCTTATTTGAAGATGTTGAACAAGGAAACTCTATCATTCTGTTTGCCGCTAACATAGCTGCTTATGCTCGAAGGCGAACAGGAGGTCTGGATAAGCTTGTAAGGGCATTTGAAGTGTACATCAAGCAGCATCCACTCCTTGGCGAGGAGCGAAATGTTCGGTGTAATTATTGTGGAACGATCGGTACTGTTCGCATACAGGGTGATGGTGGCATTGTTGGTCACTGCTTAAACTGTGATGGCCAATCATTATCCCTTGCACCTGCACATTTACAAGCTCAACCCATTGCAACATACCAAGATTCATTGCCCACAACAGTCGCTAGTACAACGAGCGCAGAATCAACTGCTTCGGATGCAGAAGTCAAAACCGGACCGTTGACAGAGGAAGAGTTTTTAGAGCTTGGTGCGCAATTGCGAAGTAACTTTTTTGATCAACAGCGTAGTCAATTACTCCATCAACTGGGAGAAGATCCAGAAACATTTATCAGCAGCCTCACGGATACTCGGCTCTTCGCGCTTGTGATCTGCTTGCAGATGAGAAAGAGAGGCAAAGACCATGTGTTGTGGAATGCTGCAAGGAAAATAAAGAATGTCGATAGTTGGCAAGAAAAATCAGCAACAATGAGAAACTTGATATCACAAGAAGACTTACAATGGGTAGAAATGTTAGAATTTCAATATGCTATTGGCTTCGCGCATCCAGATTACTTTGAAAATGTCAGTAAGCAACTGCGAGTACAAGGTGCTCAAACTAACCTTGCTGCCTGGAGAGATGCGTACGAAGCACTGCTTAACTTCTCGGATGCTTGGAAGCAAAAGTTGCCCAAAGTGCTTGGCGTATTCGTATAAGGTTAGGCCGGAACCAAACCGTGTTCTTGCACCATCTGGAATGCTTTGCGGATTGTACAAAACTTCACGTCGGTGAGGTTTGCAATTTTGGAGCGTTTGTCTGTGCCCAACCCCAACTCTTCATCTAGCACAAAATACAGTGCGCCACCTATCCTTGTCGCAGGCACCTTACTTCCAAGTATTTCTCCGAGGATTATAAGCGGAGCCTGTAATGTTGGATTATTTCTAGTGTCATTACAGTACACAGTCTGCGCTAAAGCAGTTTGAGTTATTGTTGTTCCAATGCCTGCAGATAGAATCAACTGTTGCGTTGCAACCGGTTCGCGCATGGATGACTTATTTGAAACTCTGTATTGAGGATTTGCGGCAACAGCATGCTGCAACAGTCGGTATAGCTCTCCCTTGGATCTGTTGTGCAGCTCAGAATCAGCTGCTACATCTTCAACAGGACCATTACTTCTAATCTCATAGTATCCTGTGTTTCCAGCCAATGTATCTTTAACCATTTGTTTCGCTCCATCAGATGGCTCACTCGCAATTCCCATACCAGATAAAGCACCTTTCATAAGCTGATGAAGATCGTCAGCTGTCGTAGTAGCAAGGGCTGCACCAAGACCCACCATTCCATCCTGCTTGACAGTGCTTTTAACCTCGCTTGCACGTTTTTCCCATGTCCGAAACTCTTGCATCATCGTTTCCCACTGTTCATTTGGCACGCTGTGATACCCGATAATACTAGTTCCCTGACAACTCACGCAAAAGTCAGGTTTTGCCCTATATTCTCTTTCGCAGTTTCCGCACCTGTATAACGAAATCTCATCAGGGTTTGTAGTTACCTCAAGAATTGATTGAGGAACACCTCGAGTCTGCGGATGAAGCGGAGGTGTGTTATTTTCTAACCATTTCCGAAATGCCTCGTCTTGCAACTTGCCCACCATGACTCCAATACCTCCCTCTCCCATGTTTTGAAACGCAGTGATAACTTTGGCACCAACCGTTGAATGAATGAATTCACTCACTGCTGGGTTCTCCTGCAAGGCAAAAAACTGAGACAAAATCCGTTCTATAGAGACTGAGCCATCACCACCTGCGGTGCTAGCAGTAAAGCGAGCAATAAGTCTCTCAGCAGCCGGACCCAGCACTTTGTCAGCAAACAGTTGTGGCAACTGAGAAACCAGTTTTTGACCTGCTTCTGAAGCTGCTAGCTTTTGCAGGAGCTCAATGCCTTTGGGCGATGTTGCAAACTCAATGCCTTTTTCCGTTAATTGATTTGTGACTTGAGTTATGAGACTACTAACATTCGCGTTGCTCAGAATTCTATCTGCCAGATTCGCAAACCATCCTTTTTTTCCAATTACACCTTCCTCTGTTTGATTCATAATTATGCCTCCAGCATGCAGTCAGCTAAAGAAAAAAGTCTGTTCCAATCTACGGATAGTATAGCACTCACCTTACACCACCCGCCGGCCCTCCAGCGCCCGCGACAGCGTCACGCCGTCTGCATATTCGATGTCAGCGCCAATCGGCAGACCGTGTCCAATTCGAGTGATTTTCAGTTCTGGGTCAGCTAACTCAGACTGCCGCACATATTCAGCAATGTACAGCGCGGTAGCTTCGCCCTCCATGGTGGGATTGGTCGCCAACACCAACTCCCGCACACCGGCCAACCGCTTCACTAAATCGTGCAGAAACAACTGATCGGGACCAATATTATTGAGTGGCGCAATTACTCCGTGCAACACGTGATAACGACCCTTGAACGAACCCGAGCGCTCCAGCGCGATCACATCCAGCGGTTGTTCCACCACGCAGAGTAATTCCTCAGAACGCGTCTGATCTGCGCAAACTGGGCAGGGATCGCTCTCGCTGACGTTGTGACACAGGTGACACAAAACTGTGTCCCGCTTGAGCGCCAACAACCGCTTAGAAAAATCTTCTAACTGATGATCGGGATTGTGCAGCAAGTAAAACACTAGCCGCTGAGCAGACTTCGGCCCAATACCAGGCAATTTTTCAAATGACTCAACCAAGTTCGAAACAGCTCGAGGCAACTTCATACCGCTTGACTATACAGAGTGGAAATCAATGGTGCAAGGTGTGGGGATAGAACACTGAGCCAACTTATGCCGTCTCACTTTTGAGTTTCCACTTGTGTTATCTCGTACTCATCAAAAATTCGTCTGATTGATTTGACAATCGCCTCACGATCCATGCCGAGCTTGCCAAGTTGGTAGGCAAGCAGCAGCACACCATCCTGCGCAATCCTATAACCACCTCTGCTTCCCTGGGTGATCTCAATGCGAACAACATCAGCATGATCGTTGCTCACAAACGCCTGCTCTGTGCCATCGTTCGCCACTGGTACCACGAGCATTGATATGGGTACTCCCCCTACCAATCTGTGTTCTAGTAGCACTCCTTTAAAATACTGTTCAGTTATGTACCCTCGGATCGGCTCCATCTCTACAGTAAATTGAGGAATTTCCAGCTGACCAGTTGCCTGCTCACGGTTAATGTCCAGCCGCAGGACTCGGGCCATGGTCTCGAAATCTGCCACACCACCCCGCACCAACCCCAGAATCATTTCTGGAATC
>CAZBMX010000010.1:0-5885 GCA_964493195.1 uncultured Pseudomonadales bacterium | reverse complement strand
TGCTCAGTTCGCACATAAACTTCGCTGGCGTTACCCTCGGCAATCATTTTTGCTAAATCGAGCCGTGCCCCTGAGTACCAGGCTGACCCTCCCGGTTGGTATGCGGCCTCAATCATATCTGGAGTTATTGCTCCGGGTATGAACTTTGCTAACAATTCGTACTTTTCGGTTTTTTCTCTACTACTCGTGCTCCAGCTGGCTAAGCCGACGCTAAACAATACTGCTATTGATTTCTTGCGTGTGTAAATTTCTTCATGCTCTGTAAAATCTAGAGAAATTACCTGTTGACGCTGTAATCCAACCAATCCTGCGATCTGTCTCTCCAGCTTAAGCAACTCTACCCCTTCGTCACTCAAGATTAAACGAACGAGCTCATCTGGAGTTAGCTGCTCTAATTGTTCTGCATCCACTGGCACAATAAACGTTTTTGCATCACTGGCAAATATCATTCTTTCTTCAGCTGATTCAGCAGTAACAGCCGACATGACTTCTGCAGGCAAGTTTAGATCCAGTGAACTTACCCAAGGAACCTGATTTAGCAACTCGTCAGTTCTATCTATCGCCTTGAGTACGTAGGCAGCCGGAAGCACTTTGTATAGAAAGGCCGTGCTATCAGCATCCAAGTCTGGAGGCTCCTCCACTGGTGACCCAAGTGCTCGAAGAAGTAGGTCTGGAAAAACACCAATACGTACTAAAGTTGCTGCCATCCAGAGAATCCGTTCCACAGATGTGGTAACTACAGTCAACGTTTCATTTTTTTGAGTGCTTTTTGGCGTTGTCTCGGGCATAAAAAAACCGCCTGTTTTAGGCGGTTTCCTGAATAACAATACTCTTGTTGTCAAAGCCAAGCAGCTTGGCCGATTGTGGCCGCAAAAATCCGAGGCTGGTGATATACAGTTGCGCTGACATAGATGTAGTAAACTGAAACTTGCTGTACCCGCAAAAAATGACTCTTTGTGGGAGTCATGTGTCTTTCTAGACAGATGTACTACGGTGCTTGTGTCTAGATGTGTAGTATACCGTTGCGAGGTGATTGGCGCAACTAGCAGTTACACACCTATTACACCTGTAACGATCTTCCAGATTGCTTCGCTCACCTGTTCGACTGACTGATTTGCATCAACTACACGCCATCTTCCTGTTGTGTCTGCGGCTGCGAGCTCACGGTAGGCTCGGTTTGCTTTTTGATGAAACTCTTCTGTTTGTGTGTCAAGTCTATTCACCTCTCCAGTTGCATGTCTGCGACTCAAGCCTGTCTGCGTCTGGACATCCAGTAGAAACGTCAGCGATGGATATGTGTCGTTGGTAGAAAATGTGTTCAGCTCTTCAATAAGCTTCACGCCAAACTCGCGAACGATCCCCTGGTATACAACCGAGCTATCTCGCGTCCGATCCATCAGTACGATGGTATTTGGTTGCTGCAGCACCGGCAATACAACTTCCTGATAAATCTGCGCCCGTGCAGCCTGAAACAACAACACTTCGGCACGATCGGACATGCTGTGGTTGTCCGTCGAAAGTGTTACAGCGCGAATTTGTTCACTGATAGCCGTGCCTCCAGGCTCACGCAAGGAAATTACTTCGTAACCTAGTCCTTTGAGTCTCTCGGCTAATATTGCTACTTGCGTAGTTTTACCACTTCCTTCGCCACCTTCGAAGCTGATGAGTTTGCCCGTTAGTGTACCCGTTGCATTCATACGTACCCTTACTGTACTACCCGCAGATAGTTTTCTGCTCTCTATTGCTTACAATTGAATATGGCTATACACCCTCACGCTTTCATTAATTCTATGAGGGAGCACTATTGTTGGATCCGCTCCTTCATACTGCTCGGCTTCCAACTGCTGCCCCAACTGAGCTAGCATCATAGCAGAATAGTGCCAAGCAAAAATATACCAAAAATATCGCTGGTAGTCAGCTGGTGATAAGGTTCGTTGCTTATAATCTCTAATCATCCGCAATGCAGTTTGGTGATGATCTGCAGCTGTGAGTTGTTCTTCTTCCGTTAACATCCTGTTTAGAATCGGATCAAATGGGCTAAAAACTCCCAACGTCCCGTTTCTATTTGCCCATGCCTTCCGAACTGTTTCTCGCATGGACGATAGCCACTCAATACCTATATCGATGCCATCTGGTAAGTAATGACCAACAGAAATCATGTGCGCGAATACCTCTGGAAACAAACCAGTGTTAGTTAGCAATTCATCAATCATTATTTCAAGTTTTTCAAGCGCGTTAGACCGTTTACCTGCGCCGTTAACCGTGTGCAAAGCCTGAAAGGGATCAATGGTTGGTGCATGGCACGCGTGCCATACAAGCAAAAAAACCCAGATGTCATTGTGTTCCCCACGAGTATCTTGTTTGTCTTTTTCAGTTATGGGCAAATGTGTCCGATTAAGCGCTCGCCGTAACTCACCCACCTCATCAAGTGTCGCTCCTCGTAGAAACGCCGGACTTCTATCATAAATCTCTAAAGTTGACCTATGTAACTTACCGTTTCTATCACGCCGAGAACCCGCAGCTTTGAATCTGAGAATCATTTTTAATGCCGCATTGAATGCCGTCTCGATTGATCTTCCGTTCATGGTATGTAACGCTTTGTAAAATACAGATTATCATCAAACCACGACATGTAGTACATACGCAACAGCCAAAATACTACGGGTAGTGGATAAAAAGTGATTACTTCCGCCCGGTAGAACCAAAACCACCGCGACTTACGCTGTTTAACTGAGTGACAGCTACCAGCCGCATTGGCGTTTTCTGTAACAACTGCATCTGCACGATTCGTTCACCACGCTCAATAACAACTGTCTTGTCAGTAAAATTCAGCAGTGCCGCCCGATACTCATCTTCGTCGCCACAGTAGTCACTGTCACCTACACCCACCCCGTTTACCAACTGCACGCCGTGTTTGAATAGTGAGCTGCGAGCAGTTAGCAGCAACCAATACTGTGCCGGAAATGAAACCGCAATGTTGAGCGGTACCATACCAACGGAATGCGCAGGAATTTCCACAGTCTGCCGAGCACACAAATCCATTGCAGCAGCGCCTGACGACTTATATTCAGGCAGTGGTAGCGTAGGATCAAACTGCTTGATTTTGATGATGAAGGGTGACGACATATTCTTGAACGATGGTTTGTGGGGATAGCTGGTGCGTTTTTACTAGTTTGAGCTCTGTATTCAAAGTGTCGGCAAACAATCGTAGACCACTACCAAAAACCACCGGTTCGATGGTCAAGTACAGTCGCTCAACCAGGCCTGCCTGCATAAACTGAGTGTAAATACTGGTTCCACCGCAAATTGCTACCTCCTGCTGCTTGCCATCTGCCTGCAACTGCGCCAGAAGCTGCGCTGGTGGCAAAGTCGTAGCCCGAACTTGATCGCCCCACTGCTCATATTTCTGACTGTTTTTGCTGTAGACAATGGTTGTTCTACCAGGCAGCGGCCGATTGATGGTGTCAAAAGTAGTACTGCCCATAATGCAGACGCCCGCTTGCTTGGTGCGCTCACCGAAAAACTGTGCGTCTTCTTTGCTTGTCCATTTGGTTGAAACTTGCGCAGCTTCCCGGGCAATGTACCCATCAGCGGTGAGAGCGGCAATCAGAAAGACGTGCATAGTTGCCATCCTACCATAGCAACTGCTGTAGTATGATAGGCAAATGACCGCCCCCGCACCCATCTCCAAAAATTACGACGAACTCGAAGCCTTGGCAAAATCATACAAAAAACAGGGTAAAAAAATCGTGCTCACCCAGGGCTCGTTTGACATGATTCACATTGGTCACGCCCGCTACTGCGCTGAGGCAAAAACCCATGGCGACGTTCTTGTTGTGGGCGTAGACAGTGATGAAAAAATTCGCCAGCGCAAAGGTCCCGACCGACCAGTCGTACCACAAGATGAGCGCCTTGAGATGCTGACTCACCTGCGCTCAGTTGACCACGTAGTGCTCAAGGAGCTCAACCAACCCAAGTGGGAACTGATCCGCCGAATTAAACCAGATGTGCTCATCGCCACAGCGGAAACATATACTAAGGACCAACTGAAAACGTTGGAGGCACTCTGCGGCTCCATCGTGGTTCTTGAACCCATGGCTACAACCTCAACCAGCGCCAAGATTCGTCGCGTCCAGATTGGCGTAGCCAAACACATCAGCGCCACCATTTCCAAAAAACTTATTCACACTATCGAAGAAGTCCTTGATGAACTCAAAGCCGAAACCTAACACTGTACTCGTTGCCTACATACCCGTCTTGCATGAGGGCTATCGACGATTGATCGAACAACACCTACCCGAACTGTCTGCGCTCTACGTTTTAGGAAGCGAGTTTACGCAACCATACAGACCGCTGGCTAAAGACATCCGAGCTCTGGAACCCGAATTGATGATAAAGGCACTGTCTGCATGGTACCCAAAGCTGCAGGTTGCAGTACTCACTCCTCACACAATCCAGGATCTGAACACGCCAACTACCTTGATTCTCGCACCGGACGAAGACATTTCCCGCCAAGTCTTAACACAACATGCTCCGCTTGCTCAGGTGCAGTTCGACAGCATCTTTCTGCGCTGGGACCACCAAAAATCGCTCACGGCCCAACCCCTGGAGGAGATTCCGACTATTTCCGCAAACAAACTGCAACAGAAGTTTTTACAGCAGGCACACACACAAGCCCTCAAAAGTTCTGACTGGTGGCGCCAAGTAGGCGCAGTGCTTGTTAGCGCGGACGGCCAAGTTGTGCTGAGCGATCACAATCATCACGTGCCCTCTCCCCACACCCCGTACGTGACTGGTGATCCTCGGGGAAACTTTCATAAAGGTGAACAAATCGAGCTGACTTCTGCCATTCATGCCGAGGCAGCGGTGATCGGGACTGCAGCACGGCAAGGCATTGCTACCGCTGGCGCGCAGTTGTATGTCACCACGTTTCCTTGCCCAGTGTGTGCTAAGTTGGTGGCGCAGGCTGGCATTCGCGAACTGTATTTTAGTGAGGGGTATGGTGTTTTGGATGGGTTAGAAGTACTCACAACTGCTAAAGTTGCGCTACAGCGACTCACTTCCTTGTCTTCCCAACCTTAATCCGCACGGGCTGATAATCTGGCGCTGTAATATCTGGCTGTACAAGTTGAGCATGAATATGATTGACTGATCCAGCCGAGTAGTTGGTGTCGCCAAATCGCATGGCAAACGCACCACCGGGCACGTGATACTCCGCAGCAGCCCACTGCATGAGCTCCAGCAGCTCTTTGCCCGCATCCGGCTCTACTTCAGAGAGCTCGACTGCATGTCGTTTGTAGATTGCCAGTAAATGTAGCTTGGTGTGATCATATGGCCACTGATTGGGAGTTAGAATCCAATACTTCGTCTCCCTGAGAATCGGATCCTTGTGGTGTTCGCTTAAGTGCTCGGGACAGAACGGGCAGTTGCCCTCCCGCATAATTGCTTCCATCTCAGCACGCTGTTCCGGCACACGGGCATTATCAATATCAACCAGTTGTTGTTGTGCCATACGCTTCCTTAAATCGCCACTGGAATTTGCTTGATTCCAGGGTGCGGTTCGTAGTTTTTGAGTTCAAAATCAGTGTAACGGAACGAAAAAAGATCCGTGCTCTTGCTCTTGAGTACTATGTCGGGCAGGGGTTTCGGTTCTCGCTTGAGCATAGTTTCGACCGCCTCCATCTGGTCGACATAGATGTGCGCATCAGAAAAACTATGTACATATTCGTATGGCTCCAATCCGGTCGCCTGCGCAATCATCAGCAACAGCACCATCGCCGCCGATCGGATCACAGGCGAAATGGGAGGCACGATGAACGCGCACAGCAGGATCAGCGCCGCCACGATCACCGGCTCGATCCACCCGCGGTCTCCCGTGAGGGGCA
>CAZBMX010000009.1:0-15821 GCA_964493195.1 uncultured Pseudomonadales bacterium | reverse complement strand
CTCTGGATTCACGGTATATGGGATGAGTTCCAAGGTAGAAATAGTACTTTGGGCTGTTTCTGATCCAAAAGCTCGAACTTCGGCTGTCATTGCAAGCGATCTGGTTGTGTTGGGTGTTGCTGGTAAAGTAAACCATTCATCGAAGCTATCTTCAGTAAACAATTTTTCCAGCAATAATGGGCTTGTCGTTTGGTTGTCTACAAAAAGCTTCAATCCTCTGCCACCACTGTTTTTTCCTTCAGCATGCAATAGATATGATGATTCTGCGCTTTGCTTCAGCTCATGCCACTCACACGCTGTTGCTGTGTTGGTAGCCGAAAGTTGCAAGCCTGTCAGATACCCTTCTTTGCCGACAGTTCCAGTGCTCCATTCATCGCAATTTTCAATCACGCTCTCTAAGAATAGTGGTAGGAGGTTTTTTGAGGGCAAGTGAGGAAACTGTAGTTTTAAGTCATTTATCGACCTGGCTGTATCGTAAATGCGGTCAGTGGTGATTGAGTCCCAAAAACTTGCGTCAACAGTTGTAGACAGTGGTTTAGTAGTAAACTCAACACCTCCGGACTCAACAGTAAGTACGTTTGCAGCTGGTAGTATTTCAATGAATAGCTGGGAGCCGACAATGAGTGTAGGTTGAATGATAGTTCCGAGGGCGTTTTGAGCGCTTACGTACACTGAGCCATTTATTGCGACAGCGAGTGGCAGAGTCTGAACGTCTGGCACCGATTCAGCGATCGACACAGAAACGTCTGGAAGATCCCAAACTGGAATCACTGCAGCATTTGCATCAAGTGTAGCAAGTGGCATAAACTCCAGTACTAGTTCTGATTCACTTTGACGAATGCGAACAACAGGTTGAACGATTTCCTGCTCAGAGAAACCGGGAACACGAATCCGATTAAGGTTCTCTGGAATACTTTGGGTTGCAAAGGCTACCTCTTTATCATCCACCGCTATGTATTGCAGTGTGTCCGAGACCTGCGGGAATGGCATATATATACTACCTGCATCCGAGTAGACAGCATGGGGAAACTCAAAATAGGCACGGCTTGTAGCAAGTTTTGCGTCCGGAAGCGTAATTTCTTGACTTGTGGTTGTTGAGTACAATAGTGGCTCGGGCGAACGGTACTGATACAACGAAAGCTTGCCTTTTTGCCAGACAGGCTGCTCAAGTATCGGGAGAAAAGTTGATTCTGTACGATCTGCAAAACGATCTAATGTTTCGCTGGGCAGAAAAATACTGCGATCGTAGAGAATAAACGAGATATCGTACTGTGCTAGCACTTGATCAAATTGATTTGGGTTGTTGTTTCTAATGGCAGTTGCGAGCGCTCGGTACAAAGCTTCGTTCTCAGCACTCCATGCATCAAACGCTCTGTCTACAGTGGGTTGGGGAATCATTTGCCACAAAAATCCTGACCCTCTATATCCCCAATCAGTATGCGTCCAACCATATAGAGTTGGAGCTGGAAGAATAAGTACCCGTGCTGTTTTTGGCTGTGTGTTTAGGTAGTCTCTCAGCGCAAAGTACTCCCCAGGTATTGCCAGTTGGAGTGGTTCGTAAAAAAATTGGTTTTGCCAGATTGGAATTGTGAGCATAGTTAGGCAAACAAACATACTACCAGTTAGCGCAATCTGGGCAGTAGTCTTAGTACGACGCAGTATTTGCAGCCTTGCAATCAATTTCTGGAGTTCCAACAGCCCGACTCCCATGCCGATTGCCAAGCAACAGACATACACGATGCCAAACTTGGTTAGCGTGAACCGGAAAATATCATGGAAAAATGGCACATTAATCCGCAGAAATGCCGAGACACTACCAATTACTGGCGCATCAATGGCAAGCATGCTAAAAAAGAATAGCGTTGCCGCACCAATTCCAACGAAGAAGTACTGAGATTCACCCTTTTTTGTTATGGCCAGCACAGCACCAACTAGTCCAAGCATACTGAGCGCAATGGCAGCAGCGGTATAGGGTTTTGAACTATACAACCTATGCCAGGCAGGCATCATTTGTTCATGCATGTTGGACTCTGAGTTCCAATCCACGAAATCAAAATTGAAGCCACCAAACTTCAGTACAGAATTTAAATTCCCCCAAGCTTGGTTTCTCAGGAAAATTTCATCTGTCGAAAGCTGATTTATCGCAGAAGCAGCAATGACCGGAGCTTTGGCGGGTGTGGTTAATAGGTATGGAATACCCCAAAATGCATTGACGGCAATGCAGGTGACAATTATGTTGAGGGCGGCTACAATTTTTTGTCGCCAGGCTTTTTGTTCTAGAAGCAAATATGGCAGGAGCACACACGCAATTGTTCCAGCATACACAATGTAAATTGATGGCACGTGAGCTTGAGAAAGTCCAGCTACCTGGATGCCAGTGAACAGCAATAAATCATTTCGTGAGTGTGAGGAAAGGTATCGAAATAGCGCCCACAGACTCCAGGGTAACATGGCAAAATGAATGCAGAACAGCTCGAGGGGAATGTGAAACATCTGAATTGTGATGAGATTGTATTGGTACAAAAGTGCCACGGCTAAGCCTGCCATCTGCACCGCAACAGTGTTGATTCCAGCATACATTTTATTGCTTGAAAGTTTGGTAAATAGTGCGTAGAGGCCAATGCCTCCCAATAGATGCAGTAACAATATTGTTGTTGAACGTAGGAGTTCTATGGGAAGTAACTTGCTTAGAAGTGCTATCCACACCCAATGGATGATGTTGGATCCATGTGCCATACCGTCAGCTGTTCCCAAGCCGCGGTACTCCTGCCATGGCGCAAATAGAATTCTCTGAAAGTTAGCCGAAAGATTCAGCTCCGGCATTGTTGAGTCCCAACCCACCAAAAAAGTGCCGGGTCGAATAGAAATCAATCCCAGAAGCACACTGAAAACACACAGAACCAGAATTGGCCAGAATGTCACTAAAAGTTGCACCAATTTTTTTTGCATGTTCAGTAAATTTAAAATTCTTTGTCGTGAATAAAGTATACTTCCTTCGCGGAGTCTTCGTAGATTTTTTCGAGGAGTTTATATCGTTGTGGGATGGCTTTGTCAGATTGATTTTGTAGCACATACTCGTAATCAATAGTGATAAATCCTGTTTCTTGATAATTGAGTGGTTGTAGTAAGAACTTGTCTCCAGCGGTGACTTGCCATTTAGTTTGTTTATCAATTGGACTCAGCCATGTTGAATAATTTTCAGGACTTTGTGTGAAGGCCCAATCAGTATTTGATTGTTCTTGACCACTGACAAATAGTTTGACGGTTTGTGCATCGGCCCAGGGCGATACATTAATTGAGCGAATTCGGAAGGTGCCGGCATACGGGAAGAACAGACCAATCTCATGATGTGGTCCCGCTGCCCACCTGGTATGTAGTTCTTGATTTCGCAACCCAGTTGACTCTGCCCGCATAACAGGTGGAAAAAGCATTGTGCGTTGCGCCAGCACATTGCTGCAACCTGGCCAAAAAATTTTATAGTCCTTATGAACCACTATAGTTGTTATGCCATCATCTCGCAGTTGTTCGAGCAATTGTTGCTGATCATTGCCTTGAGTTGCTCGGTACTCGCTGTTTTCAAACAACCGTTGTGCGTCAAACGTTGAGCTATCGCCATCGCACATGAAGCGAGACAGTATGGGATGAGTAGCAAGATAGGCCCTAGAATTCTCGGTGTCTGCCAGCCAGTGTGGATAACCGTTAATGACACTTTTTCCTTCGTACAGGTCGGGGTGTGCATTCTGTCGTTCATCAAAGGCGGGGATGTCAAAAACTGCTTTACCTGGTAGCGCTGCTGCGACAGTGTGCGCAGACGTTTTTGGTAGAATTAGTGTCTGATAAAACCCACCCAAACTTAGTCGTTCTAACACAATAACGCAGGCGACAACTCCGAGCAACAACTGTTTTCGTTGCGGTGAAAACGCTTTTGTAACTCGTTCAAGAAACAGCAGTGCGCTAGAGGTCAGCAACAAATTAAGTATGATGCTGTATCTACCCGGTTCTGCAATGGCAGCAAAGGGATACAGCCAGCTGATGAAGCCGTACGGCAGTAAAAAATTGCCGATGTGCGTGCGTGTGCCAAGGGTGAAAATAAACAAGACAAGACTGGTGCCTAAAAAGAACAATCCCAGTTTGCGTTGTGGCCGACGTAGCCAGTAGATTACACTAGCAAAAAACAAAGCAATCTCAATCCAACCTGCAAAAACTATGTGCTCAATATGTGCACTCTCCTTTGGCAACACCCCCAAGGAGCTGCCAACGGTTGGTAGGAATGGGTTAGGCCACACAAAGTTAAGTGGTAGCGGGCTGTAGTTTCCAGCGTGATAGGTCACGTCGCCGGTAAATACTGCTTGCACAATAGGTAGTAACAGCAGTAATGAAGGTAGGCCAGTCAAAACAAACAGCAAGAGTATCCTTGTGAGTTGCAGCCGAGCACCAGAAAACATTCGTTGTAGCAACTCTGGATACCAAACAAGCAATCCAAAAGCAATCAACAAGCACCCAATGGCTGCGAGCACTACATACTGAGCAGAACTTACAACCAGTATCAGCCATGCGGCTACAAACAACAGTATGTCAGTCCAGCGTATAGTTTTGTGGTGAATAAGCGCATTGCCTATCCGTAGCAGTGCTAGCGCAAGTAGCGGAAAGCCGGCAACGAGCAGCAAATTAATGTGTCCCGCAGCTCGACCCAGCACGTAGAAGCTTGCGCCAAAACTAACCCCACCAAGGAGACCAGCAACTTTGGACTTAGTTAATGTTGTGAAGTACCACGCACTAGCCGCCATATTGGCAACCAGACCTCCGAGTATGACGAGGTTGTAGCTCAGTGCACTAGAGTTCAGAAGCAGCGAGAGCAATCCACCAACGGTGTTGGTCAACAACGCATCACTAGCAACCCGGAAGTTAAGACCAGCGGGATAGCGCAGCAGTGTAGTGAAGCCAAACGGCCACTCACCTTGGAGTATGCGTAACTTAACTAGTGACTGGAAACCAAGATACTGGTACGTATCACCACCCACTCCAATCAAGGCATCGGAGAGATGTAAGACGGCAGGAAACGTAAAAACAATCGCAAGAACTACGAAGATGCAGAGTGCGGAAAATACGAAGTGACGCTCAAACCATGACTGCATATGCAGCCATTATTTCACAGAAACACCCTTGTCTGCTAGACAGAAGGTGTAGATGTCTTTGATCGGTTCAACGGTGACAGCAACGCGCTCACCCACATCATGGGTGGTTGTGAGGGTAGCAGCACGCATACACTCATCAACTGCTTGGTTGGTGAGGCGTTTTTGCTCCATCGTACTGAGATGTGAGGTCACCATACTGGTTGCTCCCAGGGTAGCGACTATCAGGCCGGCTGTGACTACAGCTGCAGAGAGAAATGTGTTGGACATTATTTCCTTTAAATATTATTTTTTGATACTAGCGATTAATGCAATGGGAGCCAACCTAGGGAGTACTTGTAGACTGCCTTGTTGGAAGCTCCGCCAAGCTTTATTGAGCAGCTGGGTTGGCGTGTAGATGCGCTTGAGGAGCAAATACAGTAAAAAGACGATTTGTTCAGGTAATGAACCCACGATTGCCACCTGGGCAGCACACTTCAACCAAGCCTTGGTCGTTGGGCGATAGCCTTCTTCCGTGAGCATGCGCCAGCGGACGTTGAGGGTGTTCATGAATGTGCGCTTAACTCTGGTGAGAGAGTCGTTTTTGCCGTGCATGCGGTAGTAAACCAACGGCTCTGCGATGTTGACATACTTGAGTCCGCGCTGCATCAGGGTAAAGAACGTGAAGTAGTCGTTGTTCGAAGGCAACTCCAGGCGATACAGTTCTTTAGGATTCGGCAAACTACTGCGACGAATCATTAATGTCGGGTGAATTAATGGGTGAAAGATAAAGTACTGCTCTTTGATTTCCTTATGTGTTGTTGGCATCTGCTTCTGACCAATGACTTCACTAGCCGCATTGATTACTGTGGCAGAGCTACCCACGATGGCAATTTTTTTGTTTCTTTGTAGAAACTTCAGTTGTTTTTCCAGGCGATGGGGAACGGCAATGTCATCAGCGTCCATGCGCGCAATGTACTCGCCAGAAGCGCGAGCGAATGCCAAAGCACCAGCAGCGTCACCTCCCCGATTGCGATTGTTGCGCAAACGGATGGCGGTGATTTTTTCAGGATTCGCGTCTTTGAAGCGTTTGATGAGCTGCCACGAGGTATCGGTCGAGGCGTCGTCTACGATTATGAGTTCGAAGTCTTGAAACGTTTGGTTGAGGATGCTTTCGATGGCAGCCACTACAAACTCTGCCGCGTTGTAGACCGGCATGATGACACTAACGAGTGGTTTATTCCGTGTCGGTTTTTGCATATATTATTGATTTGTTTGCTGTGATGTTTTCTAAACACGATTCATCATGTGTAGGAAACATCACAGGCACACAGGGGGATTTGTACCCGTGATGGGGGAACTTCGGACCGGGTGGTCCAAAGTTCCGAAAACCCGGGGAGGGGAGAGGATTAGCGGTTGCGAAAGGTTTCTAACAACCGCTCACGGACACTGGCGGGAAGTGGAGTGAGGGAAGAGTCAGAGCGACGATCAAATCGCACTTCCGCTACCCCCGCTTCAACCAATTCCTCCCATCTTACAACTCCCGCAAAGTTAGTGTCACCGTTTCGGCGTGCCGCTCCTTCTTGCAACTCAATTTGGATGGCACCATATGACCAATCTTTGTCGAAACGAAAGGAAGTGCCGGCCCCAAACATTGTAAGCGATACTCCAGGTGGCAGGTAGAAGTGAACTTCGGCGGAGCCCCATGGGCTCGTCCCTTCTGGGTCCCAATATTGGCCAACTTGTCCACCACAAACTGCCTCATTGCAGGTCACTTCCCACGCTACCCGTTTGCCGTCTACGTTTGGCGCATGTGGCCCCTCTTGTTCGGCAGGGGCGCCATATGAAAGAACTTCAGGAGCTGGGGTCGCAGGGGGGGCAACTGGTGCGGGAGTGGAGGCGTATGCCGTAGCAATCGCCTCTGCAATTTGCGCCTCCACTAACTGGGTGTCTAGCGTCGGTGTGGGCGGGGGCGTAGCTTGACCGGAGCTCGTACAGAGTCCGGCGAAGCCCGCCATGAAGACAAGAAACGATAACAAAAGCATAGTTGGGCGTTTCATCATTTACTCCTTCAAAAAAGTGTGGACACTTTGTCTCTCTCCGGGCACCTGCGCCCCAAGAGTGACTTCGATTTCCAAACCTCACCCGCCAAAATTGGCAAGAGGTCTGGTGCAGGCTCCAACAGAAAAGTGATTTTCTGCTCGATCCTGCCCCAGAACACCCTTTGGTGTGGTCAGAAATAGCGTCCAGGAAAAGGAGTTTTGACTGCCTCAAGCTTTCGCTTGCGCAACTGTGTTGGCTCATGTGGTTAGACACGAGTTCACACGAGTAATCCTCTAAAAAAATTCCCTGTGTGCCTGTTAAAGAGCTGACAGTCTACTCCCTCCAAAGAGGAAGCGGCTTGTCTGCAGTCTCGCTTGGTGCACGGGTGCCGCGATTGTGTTCGTGTTGAACACAGCGCAACTCCTGATCGTGTTCACAAGCAAGTGTCTGGGCAGTACGTTTTTGTACTGTGCAGATAGCTGCGTGTGAGGGGTTGGTGAGGATTGGTTTGGGTGATGGGCTGTACCATCGGTGAGGGTTGATTTTCTTTCTGCTGATTCTTGCTGCGCGTTCTGTAACAAAGACGCAAACAACATTGCTATTAATATGCAACAAGTATATCAAATTATACGTAGAATGTCAAGATTATAGGACGGTGCGTTATTGTCACCTAGAGATGACTGCTATACAAAAAACCCCTCACCATTTCTGATGGGGGGGCTAAACTACGGCTTACTGTTGGTCAGCTCAGTTCGCGAAACTATCTACAAATGGAACTTACTGCTGAAACTCCTTGAGAGGAGTTAACTCGCTATAGGACGTCCAAAACCAAACATCCACACTCCACTCGAGAACTTATAGGATACATTATGATATAATAAAGCACAATTGGAGTGCATATCGCAAGCAACTCCCGGGACTACTGCGGAAACGCTTCTTGGGAAAAGAAAACAAATAATCAGGCACAAAAGTGCGGCACCGCATATCGGCGCACCTTCCAATCCCACCATGCTAGGACGCGAGACTGAACACACCAACAACCAAGGAATACCTCCCTATTTACTCGCCGAGCGTTCCGCCCTGTTTACTGAGGGCAAACAGCTGCAGCAGGCACTGGCAAATGATTTAGATCTCATGCAGGAAGACAAAGCGCTGATGCAAGCAAGAATTGTTCAAATTCGCGCACGCCTCATCGAGCTTCGCCAGATAATCGAAATTTATAAGCTTACCCGGGGATTGCCTGTTCCACATCTGGAAGATGCAGGGATACTCATTTCTGCATAAGATGCTGCTGTTAAAAACAGCGACTATTTTGATGTCCGCGCTCGTAGCTCTTCTAGTGTAAGACGAACCAGTCTGGTGTACGAACTTTCATGGAGTACTCGTTGTTGTTTGACTTCCCACTGTGCTATCGATTCAAGTCGTTGTCGAAAACTAGCACTCGCAATGTAATGTCTTCTTAATCTTTGTTGTAAGCGCTTGATGTGTTGACTGACTGTGTTTGCAGTCAAATCATACCGAAGCCCAACCTTTTTTTGTGTGGGCAGCTCAGTAGCCATATTTAGTCCGTAGTATTCGGCGAAAATGGCAACACCTGCTGTGTCAACAGAGGAGGACTGCTCCAGCACTTCCAAGAGTAGTTGCCGGCAAGTGTCTTTTTGTTCATCCGTAGCAAGTGTCCAGGTAGTGGTCGTTATGGGTGAATTCAGAAAGAATGAATCAGTCAGCGCAACTGTAAATCTTCGTACCAGCTCTGGGCTGATTTGTGCAACAGTGAGTGATCGCAACCAGTCCAGTTGAATTTTTACTGATTCTGCATATAGTTTTTGGCGCCTGGCTTGTGCTTCGGGGGATGCTGCTGCACGGCGCTGCTCGGGGTCAATGGCATAGTGTTGGGGATTGTACCATGAATGAATATTCATCGACCTTGCCGTACACAACAAAGCACGCCCTTCAGCAAGCAGCTTCACACCAGTTACACAAATAATCCACTGAATAATGACCCCGAACGACTCCGTGAAGCCAGATCGAGTGGGCCATCTTGATCAAACAGTCTATTAACACCAGCTGCGGCTGCTTCGTCTGCTAGCTTTTCTGCCTCTTTTTGCAGTTGTACGCTCTTGTCAATCAATGTTTGAATTTCAGACGCTGCTTGTTCTAGTTGAGGAAGCTGACTGAGAGATTGTGCTTCTAGTAGCGAGCGACTATTGTTTACCAGTATTCGTAGTGAATCCACAATTCCTGGAGAAGTAAACGAACCGGAGTTAAACTCTGGATATCTAACAAACTTGTCAAGACGTTTGCTGAGCTCATTCGTATCACGATGTGGTTGAAAAGCGCTCTTTGGATAGTTAACTGTCGCATCTTTGAACCAATTACCTGGTATAACTTGTCTTTGATTCTGAAGTTGTGAGATTTTTTCTCGCACCAATTGTATTCTGCGCAACTCTAACTCCGCTTTTGCAATATCTTTAATAAGTTCCTTCGGTAGACTCTCTGGCTTTGCATCTTTCGTTTGTGCCCGCAGAGCTGTAATTTGATCCGTGAGCTGAGTCTCAGCTTTTGAATTTGTTTCCGCAAGTCTCTTGTCCTCACCTTTGTCTGCAACGGTAAGGTAGTTTCTGAGTTGATCTGGTGTAATGTAAAGTACGAGACCCGCAGCTCTGACGAGTTCTAATGCTTCCAATAGTCTGGCTGCAACAGACTCACTTTTTTGTACTACTTCGGCAAGTTCGGTCTTTTTCTGTTCCAGGCGTTGTAGTTTTTCTTGGTGCAGTCTTTGTTCCTCAGCCACAGCTGCATCAGCCTCTGGTGACTTCTTTCTAAGTGCTTGCAGTCGATGCGCAACTACGGGATTGTTTTCGGCAAAATCAAGTAATTCTTGTCTGAAACGCAACTGAGCTTCGGTGAACGGAGGCACAGCTTCCATTGGGCTAATGAATAGCTCTGAAACTCTACCTCTGCCTATCGCTTTGAAAACGGTGAGTACTGCTTCTTCTCGCTGCTCATCAGCAAATCTGACGTAGCTATCTTGAACCATCCTGTCTAAATGAGCCTGAAGTATGCCAAAGAGTGTAGCAAACAGATGACGCTCAGCAGTATTTGTCACAGCCTTTTCTCGGTCAGCTGCTGACATAGAATTGAGATCACCAAGTCGATGGCTAGATCCATCATTGAACTGCTGCAACTCTCCACTTGTCCCCAACATGAGCGCTGCAATCTTTTTAAGATTATCCTCCCGCGTGAGTTCAGCAAGTTGCTGCATCATCACGGGCAGTGTGTAGGAAGAGCTAAACTGCTTGTCCCGCCATGTAGGCTCACTTTCTACCATCTTGTGGACCAATGATTTGTTTGGCAGTGAGGTTTTTTTGAAAATGTCATATGCATTGAGCCACTCTGCAGCCTGAGTATACGCTTGCGCTGTAGTTTGCTTGAACTCCCGCTGCGCATTTTTTTCATAATCTTTTGCGTGCTCGGCAGTATCGATTTCTTTTTGTTTTGCCGCTTTAAGTTCTTTGGCTTTGTTTTGTGCGTCTTTGCAAACGCGATAGATGTACTCCCTGCCAGACAAAGCGCTGGGGTCAGCTGCAGTGAGAACGCGATCTCTTTCTTCTTGAGTAAGTGAATCGAATCGTTCGCTCAGGTAGTTGCCCAGGCTTTCCAAGAAATCAAGTTGCTCGTAGGTTGCAGAGGCAATATCAACATCACGCAGCCTAGCTTCTACTGCGGATACGTACCACTCTGGACCAGTTGGCATGTAGGTTTTAGAGTCATACGCATCATTGGCTGCTTGGCGCGGATCACCGTTCTGCAACGCTTGCACACTGGCAGTCAAAAGGTATGCTTTCGCAACGATGAGTTCATTCTGCCCATCGCGTCTGCGCTGTGCCTCTGCTTGTGTCTGTTCATCATGAGGGACTTTACCAAAAATCGTACGCTCACCTTGAGCCCACAAACTTGAGACGGAGTAAACCATGAGATTGTGCAAGGAGTTTCTGGTGAGTGCGCGATCTTGCGCTTGTGATTCAACGTACTGTGCCAGTTGGGTTGCTCCAGCTTGTTTTAGGCTAACGATGAGTGCAGCTACTTTATCAGGATCGTCAAAATCTGCATCGGTCATTTTCGCCAAGTTTTGTCCTGTTTCAGTTCGACCATCATGCTGATTGGCTAGTGCATCAATGATCTGACTCCGCCGATCGTCGTCTGAAATGGAGAGTTGGAGTTGCAATTCTTGTTGAGTTTGCACGGGTGCACCCAATCTATCAGCATCGGGTGTGTCTGAAGCTGTAAAAGGCTCATCATCTTGGGACGCTGTAGATGCTTGAAATAAACTCGCCAAGAAGTCTGGCGCTTGAGCGCTCGCTGGCTTAGGTTCGGCTTTAGTTTTCTCTTCAGGAATTGGAGTTTCATTCATATGAGTAGAGTATACGACTATTGCTATTGGCGTGCAAGGTTTTTTTGGTGTTGTTGAGGCCTAGTACATTGCAGATGGCACTAGAAGAATTTTCTGTTGTACCTATGTTTAGCGAGTCGTATCCCGCTTTACAACTACCGCGTCGACTCGTTGCCGAAATGCTGCATCACGTTCATAGCGTCCCCGTATTCGTTCTTGCATCAGTCGTACGCGTCGACTGACACTGCTTTCATCCAAATTGTATCGAAGCGCAATCGTTTTGGACGTAGCCCGAATGTCTACCATGTTCAATCCATAATACTCAGCAAATAAAGCTGCATCAGCAAAAAAAGTAGGCGAGAACCATTCGAGTATCTCAACTATGAGTAATCGACAATTATTTTTTTCCGCATCTGTTGTAAGGCTGAAATGTTCAGGCATGTCTGGGATGTACCCATAAAATGTCTTCAGTAGTGCTTTTGTACATCGTGCTGTCAACTTCTCCGTGATCTGTGTGACTTCCAACGATTTGAGCCAACTGATCTGAGTTGCGAGCGACTCTCGGTAAAACGTTCTTCTTCGTTCGATTTGTGCAGCAGAATGAGTGTTGACTGTTGAGTCGACGGGCGCATGAAGTACATTAGGGTTGTGTGGCACTGGATTCTTTCAATGTATAGCAATTATACTTGTTCTGGTTGTTAATTGAAGCCGTGGTGCGACACCTCCTCGTTGAGTTGCAAGGGGGGTCGGTCAAACACGAACGAGACAGGTTTATCTCTGGAGCTGATAATCAGACGAAATGTATCATCTTCTAGATCGCCTGCAGCAATAGCTCTGATCAAATCCGGCAATGTTTGAATGCTTTGGAAAGTTGCACTGAGCGTATTAACTGTGAGAATAGTTTGACCTAAATCTTCAGCATAAAATGATTCGGGAGCAATTGGCGAGAGTAGCCTAGCAAGCTGGCTAAAGCCGGCAAATTTATAGGGAACTTCCTGTTGCCAAACAGTCGAATTATTGCGAGCATCACGATAGTAGAGAATCCCCGTGTTAGATTCTACTTTGAGCTTTACATCTACCGTGACCGTAGTTTCCCTGGCACTGATGGGTGATTTTTTACCCAAGACAGAAGGTTTTACTTTGGAGACTCTGATCGCTTCTGAATCATTTGGGCACGCTGTTATCAACCATTGCGTCAAAATCTCATAGCGACTCATTACCTCATGATTGAGTTCGGAAACGGCAAAGGCACTGGCGGTGTCTATAACGCTGAGGACAAGCGGTTGTTCTGCGGCAATGCACTGCTGCATGAGCCAAATAAACTTATGAGCAATTATGGTGTTGAGTACAGCAGCACTCGTTTCAGCTACCTCTTTTTTGCCGCGAAAGGCTTTATTCAGGAGTTCCTGCAATATGTTATCTATGCTCACTTGTAGCTGCAGCAGTGATATGCCTTGATAGTAACGGAGAAGCTCTGGTGAAGCGAGCATCAGTCTAATTATTTGGGCTGTGGATTCTTGGTCAGTGCATACGAGAATTACTGGTGCAGAGTGTGGAGTTGCTTTCGAACTTTGGGAGTTCGCAGCACCTCGTACCCACGGAAAAACATCCTCCGGAGGCAGGATTTGTTGTGTGTCGGGTGAGCGATCCATGAGCAACTTTTCGAGCAATGCATCACTCAAATTGATTGACTGTAGGCTGACAACTTGGATTTTTTTTGGAACTTGTATTGCGAAGTATGCATGTTGACCATCGAACACCACTATCGGAATTTGCGTTAGCAGTGTGGCATGCGTAAGTACAGTTGGGGAAAAATCACTGAGCAACGCCGTATGATAACCATCGATCTCAACGCGACGTTTGCTGCGCGCTCCCTGCAATAACACCGAATTTATCTCTTTGAGCGTTTCGATGGCATTAGCACGAGTTTCTTCCATTGATATTATAGGTTCTTTTTGTACTCTGATGCGAAACTCTTCAATAGCTGTGAACAGGGGAGTAAGCGTTACTTCTCTGCGCACTTTATCCATGTTGTAAATAATCGCGTTTAGTTTCTGTGCCACTGCTGGTTGCAGCGTTGTGTTGTATGCAAGTTTGTTGAAAATAAGATCTGCCACAGATGTTCCTCGAGGGAGAACTTGCAAGCGCCTCAAATCTGTTTCCGTAATCACAACGCCATCACGGGGTTGTAACAAACGCGTTGCAAGTTGCTCCGCTGCCAGTCTGTACAACTCACTAACGGGGAAGTCGGCACCGAATTCAGTCTCATGTATGTGCATGTGGAGTTATGTGGGGAAGTGTATTGTGCTTAGGCTCAGATCTGCAAATAGCTTTGTAAGCGCAGTGGTCACATTTGCTTCTGTGGGCTGTACCTTCAGCAAACGACTAGCAGCGCGTATTTGGGTCTGTACATCATCTCGCATCGTAGCATCTGGTTCCCATCGGAGTGTGGTTAATGATTGCAGATACACCACTCCTGGTAAACCAAATTGAGCAAACTGCTCTGCTAGTACATTACCAGCTGCCTGGATGCACAAAAACCAACTTTCTGGTTGGAATGCATTGCGGGTTTTTAGATCTGGATCGATGACTATTGTTACATTTTCTTGCGGGTTAATTTTATTCATATTGGCACAAAGTATATCACAACCCTATTTGCAAACAATCCCGCTGGTGGCGGGATTGTTGAAATGCACTATTACTTGGTGAGGGCGTTAGCCCAACTTGCGGTTCAAGATGAACGCGCCTGCGCCAGAACCGATGCTGAAAACAGCGGCGGCTGTGGTCTGGAAGTCGAGAGCAGTGTCCACTGGTTTGTGGGTTTTGCCTAAGACTTGACCTTGGCGGAACGTTACTTTTTGTTTTTGCTCGCCTGTTTGCTCAGCCTTGGCTTTGCACTCAGTGGTTTGGCCATAGGCGCCAACTTTACACTCGAGCTCAATCTTCTGGTTGAGTTTCTGTTCTTGCTCGACAGTGTTGTCGGTAGCGTAGACAGTAGTTGCAAATGCACTCATAACTGCTGAGGCAGCAACAGTGGCGGCAATAAGTTTGATCGTGTTCATAAATGATCCTTTTCGATCTATTTGTATCGAGTGTTGAGAATTATATAGTAAGATAGACATTCTGTCAACAGTTATAGGGTGTATTGTGTGTCTGCTGTCATGCAACCAGCGATACGCAGGTGTGCTAGAATGCGGTTTATGACACCAAATGCAACAAAGTTTGAACAACTGTTAGACGACATTGGAACGACATGGGATGGATTAACCGCAGGCAAAAAGAAGCAACTAACTACGTACGTGCAAGGTTTGTTAGCAATGGGTAGTATCAGTGAAGATATTGGTTGGAATGAAAAGGCAACACCAGGTTTTGCTGAAATGCCGCTGTTGGTCGCATATGCAGAAACATTGCAAAGGCACCGAAGAGATCAGCTTGAAAAAACTGATGACATGATGATAGATGACGGATGGAGAGCAGAACATAAGATTGTTCCACCAGATAACATTGCCGCAATATTGTATCGTTTTGTTGAATTCCGGGTTGCTGCCTTGTCACCAGAAATCCCTCAGCACGCGTGTATTTTAGAAGCAGTACGTAAGCATAACCTCATGTTGCATCACATGGCACATGATTACCGACCTGTTTTTATTGAACTTGTTTCAAAGGTTCCATCGCTTGTGTTTGGTGACTGTAGTATTACCGAACTGCAAGCCGTACAGTATTTGATAGAATACACTTGCAGGCAGGGCTCACTATCATTTAACAAAGAGAATACAATGCACTGCCTAGAACTTATTCAAGCATACATTGCTGGCAGAGTTGACGCAGTAGCTCAACAGTCTCTAGCAAGATAGACTAGTAGTTCACATGCAGGTAGTATGTACTGATATCTGAATCCTTGTGCTTCACTTTGACATAACGTAGCAGACCACGGCCGCATGCAATGCTGCCACGAAACAGTTCCCCATCTTTGACTGCTTTGACCGTATAATCCTGCGATCTGCTTGCCATGTCAATGCCAGTGTGTGGTGCTCCACCGTAGGCACGGCGCACCCGAGCGTAGTACGTCATGCCGTAGCCTTGGTTGATCTTGGCTGGATCGTTAAGCGGCCACTCCCAGTCTCCGCCAAAACCAAACTCACCATCAGGCGAGTTGTTCCAGACAGCCGAGATCGGTTTCAGGTAGCTGGCAGGATTGTAGTTGACGCCGCCACGGACTACTTCTAGATGTAAGTGTGTGCCATTTGAACAAGTGGATGAACCAACGATGATTG
>CAZBMX010000008.1:0-17160 GCA_964493195.1 uncultured Pseudomonadales bacterium | reverse complement strand
ATCCCCGTCCAGCGACCCAAAGCTTGCGTCCACGTCGGCTTCATCCAAGCCGTCGTCTTTGCAATGTTATCATTAGTATTTTTTAATATGGCCACTGAAGGCCATGATAGTCAGTAAATAGAGGAGGAAACATGCCAGTCGAATTTGCCGTCGCATTCGTTATGGGTGTGGGTACCATCGGTCCAGGTATTGGTATTGGACTACTAGTTGCAAAAGGTCTTGAGGCAATCGGCCGCAACCCCGAAGCAGCTGGAAAAATTCAAACGAACATGATTCTTGGTATCGCCTTCGCAGAAGCAATCGCTATCTACGCGTTGGTTATCGCCTTGATTCTCAAGTTCGTGTAATCATTCACGCAATAAGAAAAGAGGTACGCAATGGACATTCAACCAATACAAATTCTCTTCCAGATCGTCAACTTTTCTGTTGTCCTGGGTGCATTGACTTTCTTGCTTTACAAGCCGGTTCTCAAAATTTTTGAAGAGCGCACCAGGCGCATTGAAGAAGGCCAAAAAGCAGCAGAAGAAGCACTCAAGAGCCGTCAAGAAGTTGATCAAATGAAAGATGAGATGCAGACTGCGCTCAAAAAAGAGCGCGCGCAAGTTCTCAAAAAGGCTCAGGAGGAAGCTGCCGAAGAAGGTAAAAAAATCATCGCCGCAGCCAAGCAAGAGGCGCAAGCAGAAACCGCCAAACAAGTCAAAAAGTGGGAGGCAGAAAAAGCAGCCTTACTCAAAGACATGAACGCCAGCTTGGTCGAAGCAGTAGTTGCCACCGCTGAAAAAGTCATTGCGGACAAGATGAGCAAATCTGACGAACAGTTGATCGAAAAAGAACTCGCCAGCATCCTGAAAACCATATGAAACAGCAACCCGTGATTCAAGTAACAACCGCTCAAACACTCACTGCCGCTCTCAAGAAAAAAGTGAGCTCGGCAATCGAAAAAAAATTTGGAGCAACCGCCGTTGAGTTTGCAGTTGAACCAAGTTTGATCGGGGGCGTAAAACTCACTGTCAACTCAGCCGAGTATGACGGGAGCGTGCGTGGCAAGCTGGCTCAGCTCAAACAACAGTTGCTCGCTAGCTCACAAACTGCCTAGTTGCTACACACCGGTAATGTACATTGATTAGTAAGTAAAGACTCGCATGAAAAAAAACCAGCAATTCGCAACTTCACTCGCTCAATTGATTGCGGACTCACCAATTACCGTGAGCCCACAGTCCGTTGGTACCGTTTTATCGTATGGTGATGGCGTCGTTCGCGTCACCGGCATGAATGACGTGCAAGCAGGTGAGCTAGTTGATCTGGGAGAGGGCCAGTTTGGTCTCGCACTTAACCTGGAAACTACCCAAACTGGTATCGTTGCCTTAGGCGAAGCCCGACACCTCAAAGCTGGATCCGTCGTCAAGCGCACCGGCCGTATTTTATCGATTGGTGCTTCTGATGACATCGTTGGTCGTGTCGTTGATCCGCTCGGTCGTCCACAAGACGGACAACCTGCGATCACTGCACAAAAATACATGTTGCTAGAAAAGCTTGCGCCCGGCATTATGCCCCGCAAGTCCGTTACCGTACCAATGCAAACAGGTATCAAAGCCATTGACGCAATGATCCCTATCGGTCGTGGCCAGCGCGAGCTGATTATCGGCGACCGCTCCACCGGTAAAACAGCGATTGCACTCGGTACCATTCTCAACCAAAATGACCAAAACGTCATCTGCGTCTACGTCTGTATCGGACAGAAGCGCGCTTCCTTGGCTCAGACCATCCAAATCTTAACAGAGCGCAAAGCCATGGAGTACACCGTGGTAGTAGCTGCAACCGCATCATCCTCTGCAGCCGAACAATTCCTAGCTCCTTATGCAGGCCAAGCCATTGCTGAATACTTCTTGGAGCAAGGCAAAGACGTCTTGGTAATCTTTGATGACCTCACCAAGCATGCCCAAGCATACCGTGAAATTTCATTGTTGCTGCGCCGCCCATCAGGCCGCGAGGCCTATCCCGGTGACGTGTTCTACTTGCACTCACGCTTGCTTGAGCGTGCTTGCCGCTTGAACGACAAGAATGGCGGCGGTTCAATCACCGCGCTGCCAATCATCGAGACACAAATGAACGACGTATCAGCATTTATTCCTACCAACGTCATCAGTATTACCGATGGACAGATCTACCTCGAGGCTGACTTGTTCAACTCGGGTATGAAGCCAGCAATCAACGTTGGTTTGTCAGTCTCCCGCGTCGGTTCTGCAGCCCAAGTGAAAGCCATGAAGCAAGTGGCAGGTACCATGAAACTCGATCTAGCCCAATTCCGTGAGTTACAAGCATTTGCTCAGTTCAGTTCTGATCTGGACGACAAAACCAAAGCGCAACTCAACCGGGGAGAGCGTGTCAATGCCATTCTCAAACAGGGTTGGGACGAGCCACTCAAAATGGAAGAGCAAGTTGTGATCATTTTTGCAGCCGTCAAAGGCTACTTAGACACGGTCGCAGTTGCCGACATTCAAGCTTGGGAAACCGAGTATCTACAGTACATTAAGTCTTCCTGCGCTGCACTGTTGGAGCGGATTGCTGCCGAAAAAGTACTCAGTCCAGAGTCTGACACCCAGTTGCATGCAGCCATCAAGACCTTCAACAGCATGCATCCGGAACTCGCACCAGAGCCTGAAAAATAACAAAGGGTTGATACAAGCATGCCGAACACGCGACAGATCCTTCAGCGCATAAAAACAGCTGGAAACATCGCCAAAATTACTAAAGCGATGGAGATGGTTTCTGCCAGCAAAATGCGCCGGGCACAGGAGCAAGCGCTCGCCACTCGACCATACACCCAAGCACTGCAGCACTCACTGTCGACCCTAGTTTCATCGTCGTCGGTTGCCTCACATCCTCTGATGGAATCTCATGATGCCGGTTTCCCGGTTGTGTTGCTTGTGTCTACAGACAAAGGGCTGTGTGGCAGCTTAAACCCCAACCTGTTCAAGGCTCTCATTGAGTGGTATCACCAACATCCGAATGGACAAGTAGTAGCCGTAGGCAAAAAGGCAGTTAATTTCTGTCGGTTTGCAGGTCTACCATTGTTTGCGCAGTTCACCGAGTTGCCCGACATCATGAAGCCAGGAAACATCTTGGCAATTAGTTCACTGGTTAGCAGCAATTTTTTGGATCATACCTTTCGCTCGGTTAACATCATCTACATGGACTTTATCACCACACTGGTGCAAAAAGTGCGCGCAATTCAGCTGCTGCCCCTCCCAAAAATCGAAACGGACAAGTCTATCGTGGACACCGCCCCAAACAGTGAGTTTCTGTTCGAACCATCCCCGCGGGAAATATTGGATTACTTACTGCCATACTACCTGGAAAACTCGATTTACCAAGCATTTTTGGAATCACGCGCCAGCGAACACAGCGCCCGCATGGTCAGCATGAAAAACGCCAGCGACAACGCTAAAGAGCTCGTCGGCGAGCTGCGTTTAGTCTTCAATAAGTCACGCCAAGCCAGTATCACCAGCGAGTTGCTGGACATCACCACAGCAATGCTGGGGCAGCAATAAAAAAAGGAATTATGCAGAAATACACGACTGTTTCTACCGGCACTATCAGCCAAATCATTGGTCCAGTTGTCGACATTGAGTTTACCGAGGTGTTGCCCTCAATTTACAACGCATTGGTAATTGAGCCGCTGGAAAAAGACGGCAAACCCATCTACCTCGAAGTTGAGCAGCAGCTCTCAAACACTGTGGTCCGCTGCATCTCTTTGGCTTCAACCGACGGTCTGCAGCGTGGTCGCCAAGTTATCGACACTGGCGCCCCAATCACAGTGCCCGTTGGACCTGAGACATTGGGCCGTGTTTTTAACGTGATTGGTGAAGCAATTGACGAAGGCGCTGCCTTTAGCTCAAAGCTTACCGCTCCCATTCACAAACCATCACCAAAATTGACAGACCTGGAAACCAAGCCCGCAATGTTGGAAACAGGTATCAAAGTCATCGATCTGATTGCCCCCTTTGCCAAAGGTGGAAAAGTCGGCGCGTTCGGTGGTGCAGGTGTGGGTAAAACCGTCATCATCCAGGAACTGATCCGCAACATCGCGGAAGTCCACCAAGGCCACTCGGTCTTTGCCGGTGTGGGCGAGCGCACTCGTGAGGGTAATGACCTGTACTACGAAATGAAGGACTCTGGCGTCATGGACAGTACAGTCATGTGCTTCGGCCAGATGAACGAACCACCCGGTAACCGCTTACGGGTGGCTCTGACAGCTCTAACTATGGCCGAGTACTTCCGTGACGAGGGCGAGGACGTGCTGTTGTTTATCGACAACATCTTCCGCTTCAGCCAGGCTGGCGCAGAAGTGTCTGCACTGCTCGGGCGTATTCCGTCGGCAGTGGGCTATCAACCAAACTTAGCTACCGAAATGGCTGCCCTGCAAGAACGAATTGTCTCTACCACCAAGGGCTCTATTACCTCGATTCAGGCAATTTACGTGCCAGCTGATGACTACTCAGATCCCGCACCGGCTACCACCTTTGCCCACATTGACTCGACCATCTCCCTGGATCGCCGCTTGTCAGAGCAGGGTATCTACCCAGCCGTCGACCCACTGTCATCTTCCTCAAAAATTCTTGAGCCGGCAGTGGTTGGTCAAGACCACTACGACGTGGCCCGGAGTGTGCAAAAAGTTCTGCAGCGCTACAAAGAGCTGCAAGACATCATCGCTATCCTCGGCATCGATGAGTTGAGCGAAGAAGACAAGCGCATCGTGGCACGTGCCCGCCGCATTCAGAAGTTCCTGTCTCAGCCATTCTTTGTGGCCGAGCAGTTCACCAACATTCCCGGTGCGTATGTCTCCATCGATGAGACCATCCGTGGCTTCCGTGAGATTCTGGAAGGCAAGCACGATGATTTGCCAGAGCAAGCATTTTACTTGGTTGGCACCATCGATGACGCAATCAAAAAAGCGGCAACACTGTAAATGCGCGTCGGTTAAGGAACTAGTATGTCAAAGTTGAAGCTACACATTGTGTCCCAGGAGCGCAAACTCCTCGAGACTGAAGTGGAGCAAATCAGTGCGCCCACCAGTGAGGGAGTGGTAACAATTTTGCCACACCATATTCCGCTGTTTACCAAGCTGCAGCTAGGCGAGTTAATCTACCGCGAACAGGGTGTTGACCACACCGTGGTGGTCACCCAAGGATTTTTGACTGTTGATCCGCACAGTACGGTGACGGTCATGGTGGACAGCGCTTCACTAGACCGCGAGATTAGTGAGCAAAAAGCAGAAGCCGCAGTCGAGGCCGCACGCCACACGATGTCTATCACTACTGATCGACGTGAACTCATCATGGCTGAAGCATCGCTACGCCGAGCACTGCTGGAAATTCGGGTTGCGCAACGGACGAAGCGGGCGAGTGCTGTATAGTAGTTGGTAATGTCTAAAAAGTGGTCTGAGTCCGCATCTGAAAGATCCGAAGCAATACAAGAGCATCACAATAAGATTTCCGAGCTGCAAAAAGCCAAGCAAAGGATCGGCGAGGTACGGTTACATACTTTCGAAACTGAGCTAACTGATGCCTTTCAACAAATTGGCACTCTCAACAAAGAAGCAATTCAAAACACTCTCAAATTCCGTCAAAAAGACGCTGTAGCATACGAACAGAACTGGGCGCATGCTATCGCATGCCTGCAACACACACAGAATAGAATTGCTGAACTAGAAGCAGAAGCGAGCGGAGAACCAGACAGCGTTGCGGCAAAAGTTGCCGCTGGCCTCAGAACATATTTCAAATGTTTGCAGACTTGGGCAGATGGTGCGATCATTACGCTCAAAGAAGCCTGGTTTCTGCAGATTGAGCGCTTCGGTTGCCAAACAATCCTCGTACGTGGAATGAACGGAGAAGTGAATATGGCCCATACCGAGGAGTGGGGCGTGGATGATGACGAAGCCGCTGCCCTCGGCAACCATGCCTCATGGAGCATTTTCGATACACCTGAAGGTAAAAAACTGCAGGCATTCACGGGTTATCCAGCTGCTATGCCCGGATCATCATTTTGCATGACCGAGAAAACTATCTCAGCCGTTGATTCGATCGAACACCGAGAAGATCCCGAACATAGTCCCGGGATTCCCGCTGCCGTCACAACTTGGCTGTGTTGGTACCTGGGCGACAGTACTGATGCACTGGAAATTATCAAGGCTGTTGGCCGCCATGATGGTGGATATGCGCTCAATCAGATATACATGAATGAAGAAGGCAAGCCAGAGGGGAGGACCATTGAGTTTGTGGACGACGAAGTGGTGGAGCGAAGACTTGGAAAGCAACCACTGCAATATAAAATACACACAAATAGGATCAAAGATAGGAGACTGAGAACGACCAAGGGCAAACAATCTGAATATGATGGATACTATAGATCTATCACACACACTCACAACAAAGTGCGCGCAGCTTGGCTAGGACGGGATCGAGTACGGTTGCTACCAGGTCCTGGGTTGTCACTCCAAAGCTTGCAGCGAGAGATTGGTTTAGTTCCATTCGCTGTCGAAAAAAATGATCACGAACTTGAGTCATCCGCAAATAGTGAAACAATCGCAACATTTGTTGCATCAATGGATGTCGACGGCACGAAAGAAGGTATTGTTTCGGCAGGGCCGCTAATCCCAGGCAGAAAAAGTAACGCTTTATCTGTAAGAAATGATCAATCGACCCTGAAATCTACACCATATTCGCAACCACTAATTTGAGCGTATGGTAGTATTCACACAACTATCATCCGCGCTTCCTTTTAAAAATTAATCACATGTTTTGTCCACGAAATCGTAGTTATTGGACTGGTGGTACTGGTTGCAAATGTGCCGCAACAGTATTTTGTAAATCTCCGCTAACAAGTCCCTGACCATTCAAAAATCGAGTAGTGACAACTGTAGTTTCCGGTAGCTGGTCCGCCCGAATAGCTGCGAGTATTGTGGCATACGCTAGCCCATCGGTATCATTGCCTAGAAATTCATCTAATAAACGAGTTCCGTTTTCAATTGGTAGTCCTACCATATTTCACTCCACTCCGTTAGCTTGCAAACAACTACAAGTTATTATATCAGACCAAAAACACTTGCGCTTGCCACCACACAAAAATCCTCTATACTACTCCCTATGCAACAAGACCAACCGGTCAACATGACTATTGAATGAACTCAAGACCGTCAAGCTTCCAGCAGTGATTGAGCGCGTGGCACGCGCCCGTGAGCACGGTGATCTCTCCGAGAATGCTGAGTACCACAGCGCCCGCGACGACCAGCAACTACTCGAAGCACGCATCGAAGAAATCGAAGCCATCTTGGCCAAAGCCACGGTTGTCAAACAAACCAGCAGTCACACCAAAGTCGGCATGGGTTCAACCGTTACGCTGCAGAAAAAAGGCCAGAAATCGAAACTCACCATCAGCATCGTAGGCGAATTCGAGGCCGACCCTGCTGGCAACAAAATCTCCATCGCCTCACCGCTCGGTAAGGCAGTCATGAGCAAGAAGAAGGGCGACACAGTCGTCGTACATGCTCCGGTGGGGGACAGCGAGTACACCATACTCGAGATAAAATAAGCAACAAGCAACACAAACCCCCCCGCCGTTGGCAGGGGGGTTTTTGGTTTAGGAGCACAACTAAAAAAAAGGTACAATACAAACACAAAATCAGGAGCTATATGTCAAGAATCGATGAAGCACGCAACGCAAAACTGCAAAAAAGAACCGACTTGGAATCACTTGGTGTACAAGTGCATCCGTACTCATTTGCAAAAACGCATACCGTAGCACAAGCACGCGCACTTGAGGGCACAACTGTCACCACTGCAGGCAGGTTACTCAGTGTGCGGGAACATGGCAAACTACGATTTTTCGATCTCAACGACTCGACCGCAACCATCCAGGTTTTAATTCGAAAAGATGAGCTTCCTGCTGAGCAAGCTGAACAGCTGGGGTTAATTGATCGAGGAGACTTCTTGGGAGTAACTGGTGAGGTCGGGACATCTAAATCAGGTGAACTGAGCATTTATGCTAAAAACATTACATTTTTGGGCAAATCACTGCGCCCAATTCCCTCTGAGTTCAACGCCGCCGATGATAAAGAGGCCCGTTTCCGCAAACGCTACCTTGATATGTTAATTAACCCCGAAACTCGAAGAGTGCTCGACGCTCGGTGGCTGATCGAAAAAGAGGTGCGCCGTTACCTGCAGGACGAATATGACTTCGTGGAAGTTGAAACCCCAATCTTTCAACCCTTATACGGTGGCACCAATGCTAAGCCATTTACCACGCATATGAATGCGCTCGACTGCGATTTTTACCTGCGGTTAGCTCCCGAACTCTACCTCAAACGCTTGATTGTTGGTGGCTATGACAAAGTTTTCGAAATCGCCCGCAACTTCCGCAATGAAGGCATCGATCAAACCCACCAACCAGAATTCACCATGATCGAATGGTACGAAACCTACGCTGACTACAACCGCATGATGGATGTAGCAGAGGGTTTGTTGAAACATATCGCCATGAAACTATACGGTAACACCACTATCCAAGTCGGTGAAAAGACATTGGAAATCGGCGGCACTTGGCCTCGGATTTCTATGGAAACAGCACTCGCCGAACACGCAGGCATTGTCCTAGCAGACCACAATGATGAGCAACTACAAAGTCTCCTTGCAGAACATCATCTCAAGCTCAATAGTGATTTTACCCGAGGCAAAGCAATGTTTGCCCTATTTGACGAACTTGTCACACCCAAATTGATTGAACCTACCTGGATCACCGACTACCCTCGTGACATCAGTCCGCTTTCCAAACAACATCGCTCACGGCCTGAACTTGCTGAACGATTTGAAGCGTACATTGGAGGCAAAGAATTGGCCGACGGTTGGAGCGAGATTACCGACCCACTAGATCAACGAAACATTTTCGAAAACGAACAAAAAAACATGCGCGCAGGGGACACCGAAGCGCACCCACTAGATGAGGACTTCATCGAAGCTATGGAGTACGGCATGCCACCGCTCGGCGGAATTGGTATGGGCATTGATCGATTAGTCATGTTTTTGACTAACACTTGGAGTATCAAGGAAGTGATTGCATTTCCAACCTTGCGGCCACTCAATCCTGTTAAGGTTGTAGCAACTGCATCTGCAACCCCTGCTGCACAGAAACAGCCCTCTGAGTCAGTGGTCATGCCACCTCGCGCCCAAGCAGAAGCACTGCTGGAGCAGTTCATCGAAAACGAAAAACTCCGCCACCACTGCCGCATGGTGGCAACAGCCATGGAAGCTGCAGCAAGAGAACTTGGTGAGGATCCAGAGCTCTGGTACCAAACGGGCCTGCTCCACGACCTGGATTGGGAAAAATATCCAGATGAACATCCCAACTACGCTATTGCAAATCTGTTCAGCGAGTATCCACAAACGATGCGCGATGCGATTGCAGCCCATGCGCCAGATCGAACCGGCAAGCAGCCTAAAACACTGATTGAGCGATACTTGTTTGCAACTGACGAGCTTTCTGGGCTGATGCACGCCATTTCACTCATGCGCCCAACAGGTTTTGACGGTATGGAGGTTAAATCTGTTAAGAAAAAACTGAAAGACAAATCCTTTGCTGCAAATGTTAGTAGGGAAGATATTGCTGAAGGGATGCGGCTGATCGGGAAGACGGAGGAGGAGTGGATTGGGTGGTTGATTGCAATATTTAACAAATAGCACTACTAACGACAAATGAAAAATAATCCAAAATTTCACCAGAAGCAGGATTACACAATTCTTCTCAAACAATACGAAGACGGTAGTTTCTTTGCTCAAATCGAAGAACTACTAGGCTGCATCACTGAAGGCTGGACCAAAGAAGAAGCACTCGAAATGATTGAGGATGCCAAAAATGCGTGGCTTGAGGTAACGCTGCAAGAAAGCAACACAATACACAACTAAGGTGCTTGGAAAGCTGTGTAACTACGTATTGAAAACCACAGGTCTCGTTGTGAGCGGATTTTGAATGTATATTGTTGGAGTTTCCTCAAAAGTATCTATATCGTATTGGTTCAAAGCGACTAACACAAATGGGTTGCTATACAGAGTTGTAGTTGCAATTGGCAACCTTCCCAATACTGTCATCATGGACAGATCAAGATCATCTAACATTTTTACTGGTACATTAACTCCAATCGTTTTTAGAAATCTTTCTACAAGCTCAACAATCTCTTGAGATTTAGCTATGCGCTTTTCTGAGACCATTTTCTCATACAATTCAGTCAAATAACGTCTGATTTTTTCGGACAATGCTTTGAAATCGTCAGCAACAGGTTCTCGTGTGGGTTCCCCTTCTTGTCCTAGAAATTCATCCCAGTTGATTGGCTCTGAACCAGCTTCTTGTCCATTAATCGGCATATTACCTTAATGCTAATTGAACTTTTACTATTTGTAGTATACACTATTCCCAGGAGCTCCACAAAGGCAGCCAGCACCTGCCAATTTGCGCCAAGTGGGCGCAAGAGCTGATCGGGGTTAACAACCGATCCGGGTAAGCCCGTTAGCGCTGGAATAAAGTTTCTCGAAGTACTTCGAGAAAACAAAGAGGTGGCACCGTCTTCGCCCTCGAAGACCCTCTTATATTCATCTATACTAGGTGAGTGTAAGAGGGTTTTTTAGTAGCCAACACCCGAGCACAGCTCGGCAAACCAAAGGACCAATGCTTGACATAAACTACATTCGTCAAAATGCAGACACCGTCAAAACTGCCTGCACACATAAAAACCTGGATCCGAACGTCATCAACCAGTTGCTGACAGTTGATACCGCGCGCCGTGAGCAACAGCAAAAAGTTGACGAGTTGCGCAGACAAAGCAACGCCCACGCCGACACCATCAAACAAGCTGTCCACGCTGGCAACAAGCCAACCGCCGAGCAAATCGAACATGGCAAGACGCTCAAAAAACAATTGCAAGATCTGGAACCCGAACTCAAAGCCTTGGAAGCGCAGTACCTTGAACTCATGTACCAGGTTCCCAATGTACCCGCCGACTCAGTGCCAATCGGCAAGGACGAAACAGAGAATGTGGTAGTGCGTACTCAGGGGACTTTGCCAAAGTTTGATTTCCAGCCCAAAAGCCACCAAGAGCTGATGGAGGCTTTGGATATTTTAGACACCAAAAACGCAACCAAAATTGCCGGCTTTCGTGGCTATTTCCTTAAAAATCAGGGGTTGTTGCTCGAGCAAGCTATTCTGCAGTATGCAATCAAATTGTTGGTCGAGGAGGGCTTTACGCCGATGTCCGCACCAATTTTGGTGAACCCCGAAGCAATGCTGGGCACTGGCTACTTCCCTTGGGGAGCCGAGGATCACTACAAAACCCAGGATGGCCAAATCTTTGCGGGCACTGCTGAAGTTGCGCTCACCTCGTACTACATGGACGAAACATTGACCGAAAAAGATTTGCCTATCAAAATGGCAGGTATTTCACCCTGCTACCGCCGCGAAGTCGGCTCGTATGGTAAGGATACTCAAGGCGTAATTCGCGTGCATCAGTTCAATAAAGTTGAGCAAGTTGTCTACACGGTGGCAGACGAAGCCGTCACACAAGAATGGCATGAGCGCATGGTGGGGTACGCCGAAAAGCTGCTGCAAAATCTAGGCTTGCCATATCAAGTACTCCTGATGTGCACAGGCGACATGGGAGCAGGGCAGCGCAAAAAATATGACATTGAAACGTGGTTCCCTGCGCAAGAAAAATACCGAGAGACGCACTCGGCCAGTTACTTCAATGATTTCCAAGCGCGGCGGCTGAACATCAAGTACAAGGCTAAGGATGGATCGTCCAAATTTGTGTATACGCTCAACAACACGATGGCGGCGACTCCTCGGCTTTTGGCAGCGATTGTTGAAAATTATCAGCAGGCGGATGGGAGTGTGGTGGTGCCGGAGGTTTTGAGACAACTTACTAGCTTCGACACAATTGAACATCAATACGAGAATAATAATGTCAGTAACCACTGAGGCCGACACCATCGTCAAACAAGTAGTAAATTATAATCGCGATCGGCTGATCGCTATTCAGGAGAGACCCAAGCTGGACTTTGAAGAATTTAACGAGACTCTCACTAGAATTTGTATTGATTGTCAGTCAATTCAGCTCGCCGTGGCACGCGGAACAAGTATCTCGCAGGAAGCTAAGTCCTCATTAAATTTCTTTTTTGACCTCGCAGCTAGAATTTTCTTGCAGAAATTAAATGAGCTTTTGTTGCTGTTGAAGGATAATCAATATTCAGATGATTTCGGCAAAATAAACTTCTTAGTCGATCGGATCAAGCATACTCTGGATTACTCATATGAAACATTGATTCCTCTGGCCGATTTCCAGACGATTTTTTTGTACCCATTTTTAATAATTGATCAGTACCGCAATGGTTTAGCATACTATCTTCGCAAAAGTTTATACATTACCGAAGTTGAGTATACTATTCTAGGTATCGACGTTCAATTAGACATCATAAAAACTCAGTTCAGAGAAAAAATATACGAGGCATTCACACGGACCAATAAAACTCGTAAAGAACAGTTGTCAGGCGAGTATCAAATACTCCACCCTCTGTATGATAACTTTTGCACCGTAAGTTTTGATCTTGTTCGGTTTGCTCATTATGGAAACTTTGCTGTGGCAATTACAGAATTTTTACGATTCTTAGGCATTGAGGAGAACCTATCAAATCTTTCCTCTATTCCTCAGGCAGATCCGAATTGGAGACCAGGTCAGCCTTTAGACTTCTTAACTCAGGAATTTACAGCTGCAATTTTTTCAAAGCCCAAAGGGATGAATTCAGCATTCGTCCAGAATTCCGAAGGTGTTCGGGTTGCACTCGACTTTCACAACGGAAAAGTTATGCTCTCGATAAGTTTGCCCACACATTTTTTTCTGCCAGAGCCAACAATATTGCAAAGTAAACTTTTTGCAGCGAAACTACAGGGAAGAGATGCTGAAGCACAAGAGCTTAGTCAGAAGCTTAGAACAAAGTATCCTCTTTAATAACACCCCTCCCCAAACCAGCCTTTGTCTGCGATAATGTGAACCCTTATGTTTAAATTCATCACCAAACTCTTCGACGAAAATCAAAAAGCACTCGACCGCTACCAGGCCGTAGTGAACCAAATAAACAACCTAGAGCCAGACGTCAAAAAACTCACTGACAAACAACTCGCGGCCCAAACAAAAAAGTTCAAGGCAGCCATTGAACAGGGCAGAGCAGCCGGCAAAACCGACAAAGCTATCCTCGATGAGCTCCTCCCCGAGGCCTTTGCCACCGTGCGCGAGGCGTCGCGTCGGACCTTGGGCATGCGCCACTTCGACGTGCAACTGCTGGCTGGCATCGCTCTACACCACGGCACCATTACCGAGCAAAAAACGGGTGAAGGCAAAACCCTCACCGTTACCGCGCCACTGTACCTGAATGCCCTCCTGGGCAAAGGCGCGCACTTGGTCACCGTCAACGACTACTTGGCCGAGCTGGGTGTTGGCTGGATGGGCCCGATTTATCACTTCCTGGGGCTTACCAGTGCCGTCATCATTCACGACGTATCCCACCGCTACAACCCAGACATCGACAGCGAAGAGCGAGGTGATGAGCGTCTTGAGCACTTCGAGAAAATAACCCGCCGAGAAGCCTATCTGGCGGACATTACCTACGGCACCAACAACGAGTTTGGCTTTGACTACCTGCGTGACAACATGGTACGCACCCTCGACGACATGGTACAGCGAACTGACACGGCCCATCACTACACCATCGTAGACGAGGCAGACTCGATCCTGATTGACGAAGCCCGGACGCCACTAATCATTTCCATGCCGGACACCGAGCCGACTAAGAAATACTACGACTACGCCAAGATGGTGACCAGCTTAACTCGTGACGTTGATTATCACTTGGATGAAAAAGCCCGCTCCGTTACCCTAACAGATCTCGGCGTCAAGCGCATTGAGCAAAAACTCGGCGTTGATAACCTGTACGAGCAAAGTTTTGACGTCATCCACCACGTTGAGTCAGCCCTCAAGGCTCGCTCGCTGTACACCAGAGACAAAGAGTACATCGTGCGTGAAGGAGAAGTCATCATCGTGGACGAACACACTGGCCGCCTGATGTATGGCCGTCGATACTCCGATGGGTTGCACCAAGCAATTGAGGCCAAGGAAGGTGTACAGATTCAACAGGAATCTCGTACCCTTGCCACCATTTCTCTGCAGAACTACTTCCGCCTGTATGAGCGGCTGAGTGGTATGACTGGAACTGCTGCAACCGAAGCGGAGGAGTTCAAGAAAATCTACGACGTAGAAGTGTTGGTGGTGCCCACCAACGTCCCAGCTGTCCGTGACGACAAAACTGATCAGGTCTACAAAACCACCACCGGCAAGTACAGCGCCATTGTGCGCGAAGTCGCAGCCATCCACGAAACCGGTCGGCCGATCTTGATTGGTACCCGTTCGATTGAACACAACCAAATCATTGCTGACCTGCTCGAGCGCAAAGGCGTGCCACACCAAGTCCTCAACGCCAAAAACCACGAAAAAGAAGCCTTCATTATTGCGGACGCCGGCAAAAAAGGCGCCATCACGGTTGCGACTAACATCGCGGGCCGGGGAGTGGACATCGTGTTGGGCGGTTCCAAACCAGAACTTAAAGACTTCCGCAAGAAATCAGCCAGCAGTGCAGAAGATGCAGATGCGCGCAAAGAGGCCACAGCCCTGGGCATTCAGTTGCCGCCCTCAGCCAATCCGGCCAACTATAAACTCAAGCAGTACGCCAAAGCTCTAGAAGAGTGGCAAGCTGCCCACGATGAAATCATCAGCCTGGGTGGGTTGTACATCATTGGTACCGAGCGCCACGAGTCACGCCGCATCGATAACCAGCTGCGTGGTCGTTCCGGCCGCCAGGGCGATCCGGGCACTTCACAGTTTTTTGTGTCGCTGGAAGACGAGATCATGCGCATCTTTGGCGGTGAACAAATTGCCAAGATCATGGACTTCCTCAAGATTGACGAAAACATGCCGATCGAACACTCAATGGTTAGCAAGTCACTCGAGTCCGCCCAAGTCAAAGTCGAAGGCTTCTTCTTTGACCAGCGCAAACGCCTGGTTGAGTTCGACGACGTAATGAATCGCCAGCGCGAGGTAATTTACCAGCGCCGCCGCCGACTGCTGGAGCAGGCAACTGCCAAGGACACAGATGCCGAATCCGAAGGCTCTCTCAAGACTCTCATCCAGGGCTACATCGCCAATGAGGTCTCCGCTACGGTCAGTCTGTACGCCCTCAAGGGTTTCACAGCTGATGAGTACGACACCATCATCAAAGAGTTTGCCAAGATCATTCCCTTTGACCTCGCCTCTCAAAAGCAACTCCAGAGCCGCATCAATACGCTGACCGACACCGATGTCATCATCGAGACTCTGACAGACATTGCCCACGATGTGTACGAGTCCAAAGAAAAACAGCTGGGTGCAGAGTCAATGCGGCAGTTGGAGCGCGTGGTCACCCTCACCACCATCGACCAAAAATGGATGGATCACCTGGATGCCATGGACTCACTGCGCGAAGGCATTTGGCTGCGCGGTGACAAAAAAACCGTTCTGGCTGAGTACAAAAAAGAGGGCTTTGGCATGTTCGAAAGTCTGATCGCGTCGATCGAAGCCGCCATCGTGAGTGCTGTCTATCGTGCATTGCCTGCTCGGATGCCCACTGCACCAAATCCACTCAATAAAGCCATCGAGCAAAAACAAGCAATCACCGGCTCACTCGCCCAAGAAATTGCAGCCGTTGAACCGCCACAGGCTAAACCTGCCTCCACCCAAGGATCGGTTGCCGACTTCGCCAGCGCGTTTGGTTCTGCCCAAGCCACCAAGAAAGCATCGCCGGGAAGTGAAGTGATCAAGATTGGGCGCAATGATCCTTGTCCCTGTGGGAGTGGGCTCAAATACAAGAAGTGTGGGCTGATTGGTGCGGCTGCGCATAGGGGGTAGACCCATCGCAGTCTTGCTGCCATTGGCAATATAAACAACTCTCCAGTACAATATCGCTACTGTATGAAAGTCCTCTCCGGCTCCTCCAACTCCATCCTAGCTGAAAACATCGCAACCCAGCTCAAGGTGCCCCTAGTTGCTGCCGACCTCACCACTTTTGCCAACGACGAGCGCCGCGTTTGGATCAAAGATGACGTGCGGGGTGAGAACATCATCCTCGTCCAGTCTTTTTCCAATCCGGCCGACACGCACATTATGGAGTTTCTGCTGATGGTGGATGCGCTGGAGCGTTTGGGCGCGCGCCATATTACGGCTGTAATCCCTTGGATGGGCTACTCGCTGCAGGACAAAGCGTTTCGGACAGGTGAGCCAATTTCTGCCAAAGTCATTGCTAACATCATTTCCAATAGCTACGTTAAGCGAGCAATAATTTTTGATCTGCACAACTCTAGCATTCCTGGGTTTTACTCTATTCCAACTCAGCACATCACTGCAGCCAACATGTTTGCTGACCACATTCGCCAGTCGTTCTCTATGGAGCAGGTCATCGTGGCCAGCCCTGACTTTGGCGGCCTCAAACGCGCCCGTCAGTTTGCCGAGCTGCTTGATGTAGACCTAGTCAATATTGATAAACAGCGAGACCTGCGTACAGGTGTTGTAACTGCTCATAGCGTGCAGGGCGGCTCAGTCAAAGGAAAGTCTGTAGTGCTGTTTGACGACTGTATTTTGTCTGGTGGCACTGTGGTTGAAGCATCAGCGCTGCTCAAAGAGCAGGGGGCAAATGATGTTCATTTTGTAGCCACCCACGGCTTATTTACCGGTGATGCACTGAAAAAACTGGCAGAGTCTACCGTTGATAGCGTCATCATCACTAACTCAATCCTGCACCCTACGCTGCCGCCTCAAGTCACCGTACTTGACGCGGCTCCCATTTTTGTTCCAGAGCTGAAGCCCTGGATGTAATCTACTTTTCAGAAAGAAATCATGAAACTATCACACAGTTTGGGCAAACCGCTCAAAGACGCGCCGAAAGACGCAGACACTCGTAACCACGCCCTCCTAGTCCAAGCCGGCTACGTTCGCCAACTGATGGCAGGGGTGTATACCTATTTGCCATTCGGCTTGCGAGT